>NZ_JBEZXZ010000298.1:0-7494 GCF_040638275.1 Actinoplanes sp. NPDC026623
GCCTGCCGGACCACCAGGCCCGCGTAGCTGTGCCCGACCAGCACCACGTCGCCGTCGGTGCCGTCGAGCGCGGCCGCGACCTGCCGGGCGTGGTCGCGCAGCCCGGTGCCCGGGTCGGGGCACAACCCGGGCGCGATGACGCGGTCGCCGGCTCGGCGCAGCAGCGCGGCGACGCGGTCCCAGGCCCACGGTCCGTGCCAGGCGCCGTGCACGAGAACGAACGTGGTCATGGCGGACCCCCGAATCCTTGGTTGACTTCTTGTTTCTGAAGCCTATAGTTCAAAAATAGGAAGCACAACGAGGAGGGGCATCGTGACATCAGCGCTCTACACGACCCGGGCGATCGTCACCGGCGGAAGGGAGGACGGGCACGGACGCGTCACTGACGGGACGCTGGAGGTCGCGCTGCGCCAGCCCAAGGAGCTGGGCGGCGACGGCGACGGCGTCAACCCCGAGCAGCTCTTCGCCGTCGGCTACGCCGCGTGCTTCGCGTCCTCGGTGCGCCTCGTCGGCAGGCGCAAGCGGCTCCCGGCCGACGACGTGGCGATCGAGTCCCGGGTTTCGCTGCTGCCCGCCGCGGACGGGGCGCTGCGCCTGGCCGTCGCCCTCGACGTCAGGCTGCCCTCGATCGGCGATCCCGAACAGGCCACGGGGCTGGTCGCGATCGCACACCAGGTCTGCCCCTACTCCAACGCCACCCGGGGCAACATCGAGGTGGACCTCACGGTCAACGACAGGCGGCTCTGAGGCCGGCCCGGACGGCGGTAGCCCGCGTTATGCGTCAATCCGCGCGGCACCCGGACGAAGCCGCGTTACCGTTGCCCGCGTGATCGGTGACGACGAGGCGGATCGTGCGGCCGTTGCGGACCTGGTGCGGACGTTCTTCGCGGCCTTCGTGTCGGGCGCGGACTCCGCCGCCCGGCTCGACGATCTTCGGGAGGCCTTCCTCCCCCGGGCGGTGATCACCCGCACCTGCGGCGCGGAACCCGCCGTGTACGACGTCGAGGCGTTCATCGAACCCCGGCGGGAGCTGCTGTCCAGCGGCCGGCTGACCGGCTTCCGGGAGTGGGAGGTGTCGGGGCGCACCGACCTGTTCGGCGACATCGCCCAGCATTTCTGCCGCTACGCCAAGTCCGGCGCCCAGGACGGGACGCCCTTCACCGGCGGGGGAATGAAGAGCCTTCAGTTCGTCCGGACACCCGCGGGCTGGCGGATCAGCGCCGTGGCGTGGGACGACGACCGGGCCTGAAGATCAGGATGTGCCAGGGCGGCGCCGCCGATGGTGCGCCTGCCGGACAGCACGACTTCGGCGGCTACCTTGGTCGATGTGGCGAGATTTGCGGTCGACGATGTCGTTCCTGTGGTCGAGGCATTGCCCACGCGGGCCCTTGGTGAGCTGTTCGCGGACGCGCTGGCGATCGGCGGTGACCCGGTGTTGCCGGTGCTCACGCCGGACGGGGTGCATCCGCTGCTGAGCGCGGTCGGGCGGGCGTTCGCCGAGCACCGCCCGCTCGTGCTGACCCCGGACGCGGTGTGGCTGACCATCGCCCAGGGCGTCGCGCAGCACGTGCGGCTGAACGC
Organism: Actinoplanes sp. NPDC026623; assembly: GCF_040638275.1. Lineage (NCBI taxonomy): Bacteria > Bacillati > Actinomycetota > Actinomycetes > Micromonosporales > Micromonosporaceae > Actinoplanes > Actinoplanes sp. NPDC026623. The sequence goes on from NZ_JBEZXZ010000298.1 coordinate 1,582, forward strand.
CGAGCAGTTGCGGCCCCGGCTGGTGTCGCATGCCGGCCGCAAGCGGCTGGAGGTGGTCCACGACGGGTGCGCAGCGATTCGGTACCCGCCACGCTCTCGCGGGTGATCGTCCGGGTCAACGACCAGGTCGAGCGGGACAACCGCACGGTGGCCCTGCACGGCGGGCTGGTCGGCGTCGCCCAGGACCCGGACGGCGCGCTGCGGCCGGTCGCCGGCTGGTATCTGGGCCCGGCGGAGCCACACATCGACGACGTGGTCGACCGGATCGTTCGCGACCATCACACGACCGCGCCGACGGAGAGGCGGCTGTTCTACGCATCCAGCGACCTCGCCGCCCTCTACCGTCGCATCGGATCGGCAACCCTGTTCGGCGGCGCGTGGCGGCTGCTGCCCGTGGCCGAGCACGGCATCCTGTACCGCGGCGCAGGCCCGCGCTCGATCCTGACCGTCATCGACCTGGCCGACGGCCGCCGCATCGGCGCGGCCCTGGATGACGCCACCCAGTCCATGCACTGGCTCGTCTGCCGCGTCGAGGAAGGCGCCGAGGAAGGCGGCGGCGACATCAGCCACCTGCAGACTGGTCGACTCGATCAGATCGACGGACACGACCGCACGCCCATTGCGTACACAATGGAGCCACTGCGCCGGCCGGAACTGCCGCCGTTGTCCCACCTCGGTATCGACGAGCAGATCACCCTCGTCCGGCGGGCCAAGGATGACGCCATCAACCGGCAGGACCACGAACACGTCGCGGACCTCCGCGCCCAGGAGAAGGACCTCATCGTCAAGGCCGGACAAGCCCGGCCGGGACTCAGGGAATGAGCCTGTCGAGGAGTTCGAAGCTCGGGTACGGCTGGTCGTAGTCGCCGAAGTGGCCGTCGTCGCGGATGATCTGCGTGCCGCCGAGCCGCTCGAACATCGTCCGGCCCTGCTCGGCGTCGCAGCCGTACGGGTCCTTGCGGGAGTTGATGAAGTACAGGTCCCGCGCGTGCGCCTTGATCGCCGCCCAGTCGTAGGTCTCCTGCAGGACCGGTTCGTCGCCGGCGTTCGGCCGGGTGCAGTAGCCGGCGACGAGCACGGCCTGGGCCACGGTCACGTCGATGTGCTGCAGGATCGCGAGCAGCAGCGCTGCGCCGCCCGAGTGGCCGACCAGCACGGTGTGCTCGTCGAAGCGGTGGCCGGCCAGCACCTTCGGCAGGAACGTGGCGATCGGCTCCACGTTGACGTCGGGGTAGTGCGGCCTCTCGACCGTGTATCCCCGGTCGGCGAGCTGCCGGCCGAGCCACGGATACCAGGCGACCTCCGGGTTGCCGCCCGTTCCGTGGAAGATGATGGCGTTGCGCTGCACGGCGCCGTCCTTTCCCCGTGACGACCTCACCTGACGGCGATGCCCCCGATGAGCAGATCGACGATGCGGCAGGCGAGGTCGTGCAGTTCGTCGGCCGGCTGGTCCGGGTTCGGGTGGTACCAGAGATCGACGGCGTTGAGGTTACTGAGCAGGGTCCTCGTTGCCAACGGCACGTCCACCTTGCGCAGGGAACCGTCCTCGACGCCCTCCGCCACGACGACGCGGAACATCTGCTCGTAGTCGCGCCGAAGCTGGTTGAGGACCGCGAGGGCGTCGCGCTGACGCGGCTTCAACGCGGTCGACATCTCGCCGCGCACCGCCTGGTGCACGACGTGGTGATAGGCGAAGTCCTCCATGAGGTTGAGCTCGTGGGCGATCGACATGGCGATCAGCCGCTCCCGCCCGTTGCCCTGGCCCTTGGTGTGTGGTTCCACCCGCTCGCGGACGCGGTGCATGCTCTCCTCGTAGACCGTGAGGAAGATGTCGAACTTCGACCGGAAGTGGTAGTAGACGAGGCCCTTGGTGGCTCCCACGTCGCGGGCGATCTCATCGATGGTGGCGTTGGCGAACCCGCTGGCCATGAACGCCTCCGCCGCGGCATCCAGGACGCGGCGCCGCGCGTCGGGTGTTGCCTCCGGGCTCAGGCGCACCGGCTCCTCCTCGCTCACCGGGCCATCGTCTCACGTCACCGGCTGTGAGCATTGACACAGCTCCATCGGTCTATCTAGCATCATACTCGGTAGTATCCCTGGTGAAACGGTCTTTGCAAGGCGCTCGCCGTGCCGGGCCGGCACTCGGGACCGTCTGGAACCGCCGATCCGGAGGCATCCGATGACGAACGCGAAAGACCTCCTACACGCAGTCGCCACCAGGAAGGCCATGACCCGGTTGCTGCCGGTGCTGGGCATCGCCTACTTCATGGCCTACATCGACCGGGTAAACGTCGCCCTGGCGAAGACCTCCCTGGAGGCCGACGTCGGCATCAGCGCGGCCGCGTACGGGCTCGGGGCGGGGCTGTTCTTCGTGAGTTACGCCCTGCTCGAGGTGCCGAGCAACCTGATCCTCTACCGCGTCGGTCCCCGTGTGTGGATCACACGGATCATGGTGACCTGGGGCGCGATCTCCGCCGCCATGATGTTCGTCGGCAACGAACTGTCGTTCTACCTGCTTCGGCTGCTGCTCGGCGCCGCCGAGGCCGGCCTCTTCCCGGCCATGATGTTCATGGTCACGCTGTGGTTCTCGCAGCAGCACCGGGTGACGATGGTGGGCCTCATCTACGTCGCGCCCTGCGTGGCGATCGCCGTCGGCTCGCCGATGGGCGGCGGCCTGATGAAGCTGGACGGCGTGGCCGGCCTGCACGGATGGCAGTGGATGTTCCTGGTCGAGGGGCTCGCCACGGTCGTCCTCGGCCTCGTGGTCTGGCTGGCCCTGCCCAACAGGCCAGCCGACGCCAGATGGCTGACCGAACAGGAGGCCGCCGAACTCACCGCGGAGGCCGGGCGCCACCACCCGCACCCACCGACCAGCCTGCGCGGCAACCTGCGCCAGGCGTTCGGCCACCCGACGGTGCTGGTCCTCGCCGCCATCTACTTCATCAACCAGACCATCAGCTCGGGCATCGGCTTCAACTTCCCGTCCCTCATCCAGTCGCTCGGCATCGAGGACCCCTTCCTCATCGGCCTCGTCGCCGGAATCGGCGGCATCACCGCGCTCGCCGGGGTGCTGTTCTTCCCGTGGTGCAAGCGCCGCTTCGGCCACGAGGTCGTGCTCATCGGCGTCTGCGCCGGCGCCGGGCTGGTCATCCTGCTGAGCTTCCTCGCCTTCGCGAACCCGGTGGTACGCATCAGCCTGATCGCCGCCTCCAGCTTCTTCGCGCTCGGTACGCTGCCGCTGTTCTGGTCGCTCGCCATGTCGCGGATGTCGGGCGTGGTCGCGGCCGCGGGCCTCGCGTTCATCAACACGGTGGGCATCACCGGCGGTTTCGTCGGCCCGTACGTGTACGGCATCGTCGAGGACGCCACCGGCAGCGTCCTCTCGCCGTACTACGTCATCACCGTCGCCTCCGTCGTGGGCCTCCTGCTGGTTCCGGTGCTCGGGCGATCGATCAGGCGCGACGAGACCCGCGAGCATCCTGCGGTCGCGGCGGACCGGGCCGCCATGACGGTCGAGGCCGGATCATGAGGTCGATGACGACGATCGTGATCGTGGCCCTGTCCGGCATCGTGTTCGCCGGATCGCCCGCCACCGCCCGCGAGCCGCTGCGGTACGTGGCACTGGGCGACTCGTCCGTCGCCGGCCCCGGGATTCCGAACGAGATCGACGCCACCTGCCTGCGCTCCGACCACGACTGGCCGCACGTGCTGGCCGGACGCCTGGGCGCCGCGCTCACCGACGTGTCCTGCTCGGGGGCGACGATGACGCACCTCACGGGCCGGCAGTTCGAGACGGTTCCGCCGCAGTTCGACGCGCTGCGCCCCGGCACCGGCCTGGTCACGCTCGCGATCGGCGCCAACGACATCAAGACGTACGAGGCGTTCGTCCAGTGCGCGCACGTGAGCCCGGAACCGCAGGGGGCGACGTGCCGCGAGCGCTTCACCGTCGGCGGTGCCGACCGGTTCGCCGCCCGGGTCCAGGCGCTCGCGGGAACGACGGCCTCCTCACTCGCCGAGATCCACCGCCGGTCGCCGCGCGCCCACGTGGTCGTGACCGGCTACCTGACCTACTGGCGGCCGGGCGGATGCTATCCGGGCGACCCGTACTTTCCGGGCGACGCGGACTACATCCGGTCCAGGATGGACCTGCTGGTGACGATGCTGGCCCGGGTGTCAGCCGCGAACCGCGCGACCTACGTCGACCTCCGCGGCCCCAGCGCCGGTCACGGCCTGTGTGAGGCGCCCGCCCGGCGCTGGGTCGAGGGCGCCGTCCCCGTCTCCCCGGCGTACGCCTATCACCCGAACGCGCAGGGCATGGCCGCGGTGGCCGCGATCATGGACAACGCCGTTCGGAAGGCGCGCGGGACTTGGTAGACCTGGACCCTCGGCGGCTCGCCCGGATCGACGATCACCTCGCGCGCTACGTCGACGACGGCCGGCTCGCCGGATGGCAGCTCGCGATCGGCCGGCGCGGGCAACCGGCCCACCTCGCGGCCTACGGTCACCGCGACCGCGAGGCGGGCCTGCCGGTCGCCGGGGACACGCTGTGGCGCATCTTCTCGATGACCAAGCCGATCGCGTCGGTGGCCGCCATGACGCTCTGGGAGGAGGGGGCGTTCGAGCTCACCGATCCGGTCAGCCGGTGGATCCCGTCGTTCGCGGACGCGCGGGTGTACGCGGGAGGACCCGTCGACGACCCCGTCACGACGCCGGCGGTCGAGCCGGTGCGGGTGTGGCACCTGCTCGCACACACCTCCGGCCTGACCGCGGGCTTCCTGCACACCACGGTGGCCGACGCGCTGTACCGGCGCGCCGGCTACGACCTCGGGCACCCCGAGGGCGCCACCCTCGCGTCCATGTGTGACGACCTCGCCCGGCTGCCGCTGCTGTTCCAGCCGGGTACGGGGTGGGGATACGGCGCCTCCACCGACGTGCTGGGACGGCTCGTCGAGATCTGGAGCGGCAGCCGCCTGGACGCCGCGATCGCCGAGCGGGTGACCGGGCCGCTCGGCATGCGCGACACGGTCTGGCACGCCGACGACGGGCGCGCCGACCGGCTGGCCGCGCTGTACGCCCCCGATCCGATCACGGGCGCGGCCGTACGGATGGATGCGATGGGTGAGCGTGCCCGGCACCGGCCGCAGGTGCTGTCGGCGGGCGGGGGCCTGCTCTCGACGGTCCCCGACTACGCGCGCTTCACCCGGATGCTGGCCGGCGACGGCCTGCTCGACGGCGTCCGGATCCTCGCGCCGCGAACGCTGCGGCTGATGCGGACCAACCGCCTGGGCGGCGACGTGCGGAGCCTGTCCACCGGCGGGTTCGCCGACTCCGTCCCCGCCGGCGTCGGGTTCGGCCTCGGTTTCGCGGTGATGGTGGACCCGGCGCTGACGCACTCGGTGTCCAGCGTCGGCGAGTACTACTGGGGCGGGGTCGCGGGCACGGTGTTCTGGGTGGATCCGGCGGAGGAGCTGAGCGTGGTGTTCATGACGCAGCTGTTGCCGCTGCGCGGGCCGGAGCTCGTGCCGTCCGACGCGCCCCCGATCCGCTCGCAGCTGCGCCAACTGGTCTACAGCGCCCTCGTGTGAGTCACCGGCCGGCGTCGGCGAGAAGGGCGGCGAGCAGGGCCTGTGCGGTCCCTCGTACGGTCTCGGCGGCGTCCTCGCGGGTCCGGCCGGCGACGTCGACCAGCCAGATCAGGGTCGGAGCCGTCGCCCGCACCGGCGCCGGCGACGGCACCACTCGGACCCAGCTGACGAACCCGGCCGCGGCCAGGCCGCTCCGCATCGGCGCTTCGCGGCGTTCCGGGTGATGGTCGGCGCTAGTGTCCTGAGTCTTTAAATCGTTGTCAGTGGGTACGGTGGTTGCATGCCATTGCCGACAGCAGTGCCGATCGTGCTCACTGATGACGAACGT
>NZ_JBEZXZ010000299.1:0-7453 GCF_040638275.1 Actinoplanes sp. NPDC026623
CCCGTAGCTCCGCTGCACCAGCAGGCCGCCGAGGAAACCGCCGAGCACCAGGGCGATCGCGCCCAGCACCAGCGTGCCGCGGTTCCACCAGCGGCGCGGCGCGGCCCGGGCGAGCTCGGCGGCCAGGCCGTCGTCGCGGTCCTGCGGCTCCATCGGCTCGGTGCCGACCGGAGTCAGGACGGCGGTGTCGTCGAAAGAAGGGTTCACAACGATCCTCACTCGTAGCGCAGCGCGTCGATGGGGCGCAGCCGGGCCGCCCGGCCGGCGGGCAGGCCGCCGAAGAACAGGCCGATCGCGATGGACACGCCCAGGGCGAGCCCGATGGAGCTGGGCACGATGACCGGCTTCACCCCGACGATCTCGAAGCTGCTGCCGATCAGCGCCGCCGCGACGCCCAGGGCGCCGCCGAGCACGCTCAGCACCGTGGCCTCGATCAGGAACTGGGTCAGGATCACCCGGCGGGGCGCACCCAGTGCCTTGCGGATGCCGATCTCGCGGGTCCGCTCGGTGACGGTGACCAGCATGATGTTGGTGATGCCGATCCCGCCGACCAGCAGGCTGATCGCGGCGACCGCGCCGAGCAGCGTGGTGAACGTGTCCGCCGTCTCGGTCTGCGTCGCCAGCAGCTGGGAGGCGTTCTGGATCCGGTACGGCGTGCTCGACGCCGACGGCAGCACCTCAAGCCGCTGGTTGAGGATGGTCGCCACCTCGGACTGGACCGCGTTGACCCGGTCCGGGCTCCTCGCCTCGACCAGAATCGAGTTCAGCGCCCCGTACCCGGTGAGCACCTGGCGCACCGCGGAGAGCGGGGCGATCGCGGTGTCGTTGCCGTCCTGCAGCCCGGTCGAGCTCTTCGCCGCGAGCACCCCGACCACCGTGAACAGCGCCCCGCCGACGGTGACCTGCTTGTCGAGCGGGTCGGTGCCGGGGAACAGCTCCTCGGCGACGGTCTGGCCGATCACCACGACCCGCCGGCCCTGCGCCAGGTCGTCGGCGGTGAAGCCGGCGCCGGCGCCGACCGGCGTGTTCGAGGCGGCGAACCAGCTCGGCGCGGTGCCGACAAACTGGCTCACCTCGTGATCGGTGCCCTCGTAGGTGAGCGTCGCCGACGCGCTGACCACCGGCGAGACCGAGGCGACGTCGGGCGCGAGGGCCGGATCCACGAGCGCGTCCGCGATGGCGGGGGTCAGCGCGGTGCTGCTCGATCCGCCGCGGCCGGTGCTCATCACGGTGATCGTGTTGGTGCCCAGCGCCTCGATCCGGTCGCTGATCGCCTGCGCCGAGCCGTTGCCGACCGCGACCAGCAGGATCACGGCGGCGACGCCGATCAGGATGCCCAGCATGGTCAGCGCGGACCGCAGCTTGTTGGCCGACAGCCCACGCAGGGCGAAGCGGACCACCTCATGGAAGCTCATACGCTGTGCCTTCCGGACCGGGCACCGACCGGTACGCGGTCGAGCGGTGACTGGCGTACGTCGGTGACGATCTGGCCGTCGACGAGCCGGACCAGCCGCTTGGTGCGGTCGCCGACCTCGGGCTCGTGGGTGATCAGGACGATCGTGCGGCCGGCGGCGCTGAGCTGGTCGAAGACCTCCAGCACGTCCGCGGTCGAGCGGGTGTCCAGGTTGCCGGTCGGCTCGTCGGCGAGCACCAGCGCCGGGTCGGTGACCAGCGCCCGGGCCACCGCGACGCGCTGCTGCTGGCCGCCGGAGAGCTGGTTGGGCTCGTGCCGGGCCCGGTCGGCCAGCCCGACGATCTCCAGCGCGGCCATCGCCCGCTCCCGGCGCTGCCGCGGCTTGACCCCCGCGTACGCGAGCGGAAGCTCCACATTGGCCACCGCGCTGGTCCGCGGTATCAGGTTGAACGCCTGGAAGATGAAGCCGATGAGGCGGTTGCGGGCCAGCGCGAGCTGCCGGTCCGCGAGCCGGCTCACGTCGACGCCGTCCAGCAGGTAGGTCCCCGCGCTGGGCGCGTCCAGCGCGCCGAGGATGTTCATCAGGGTCGACTTGCCGGAGCCCGAGGAGCCCATGATCGCCACGTAGTCGCCGCGCTCCACGGTCAGCGAGACGCCGCGCAGCGCGTGCACCGTCGCCTCGCCCATGCCGTAGACCTTCGTGAGGTCGCGGACGTCCAGGACCGGCCGGGTCACCGGTTGCCCCGGGTGCCCGTGCCGCCGCCGTTGAAGCCGCCGCCGGGCGGGGCGCCGCCGAAGCCGCCCGGCAGGCCGCCGCCCGGGAAGCCGCCTGTGCCGCTGCCGGTGGTGCCGGCGGCCGTCGTGATCACCACCTGCTCCCCCACGGTCACCCCTGAGATGAGCTGGGTGGCCTGGTCCCCCTCGAGCCCGATCTCGACGGCGCGGACCTCCCGGACGCCGTCGGCCAGCACGGTCACGGTGTGCCGGTTGCCGACCGTGGTCACCGCGGCCGCGTTGACGTAGATGGCGTCGGCGACCTCGCCGGTGACGACGGAGACCGAGACCGTCTGTCCCGGCTTAGCGCCGGTGGGCACCTTGTCCAGGCTGAGCGTGACGCCGTAGGTCACCACGTTGTTCGCGGTGGTGGCCTGCGGGTCGACGGCGACCACCTTGCCGGTCTGTGTGGTGCCGCTCAGCGCGTTCCAGGTGACGGTCGCGGCCTGGCCCTCCTTGAGCCTTGTCGCGTCGGCCTCGGCGAACGCGGCGGTGACCTGCAGCCTGCGCAGGTCGGCGAGGTCGATGAAGCCGCTGGAGGACGACGACGAGGAAGAGGACGACGAGGAGGAACCCGACGCGGACGGCCCGCCGCCGCCGGACGAACCGGACGACGAGGAGCTGCCGGACGACGAGCTGCCGAGGGTCCCGTTGACCGCCACGACCGTGCCCGCCATCGGCGCGTGCAGCACCGTGCCGGTCACCCCCGCCTCGGCCTCGTCGACGGCGAGCCCGGCCTGGGTGACCTCGTTCTCCGCGGAGGACGTGTCGGTGCCGGCGTCCTCGGCGCGGGTGACCGCGTCCCGGGCCGCGTCGAGGTCGGCCTCGGCCGCCGCGAGCGTCCGCTTCGCCTCCGCGGGGTCGACCTTGGCCAGCACCTGGCCCTTCTCGACCTTGTCGCCGACCCGGACCGAGATCGAGGTGACGGTGCCGCCGGTGACGAAGCTCGCGCTGGCCGACTCGGCGCTGACCAGCGAGCCGTCGGCGGTGACCGAGGCGGTGACGGTGCCCTGCTGCACGGCGACGGTCCGCACCGACGCGGAGGCCGCGGTGCCGGCGTCGGGACCGGACACGATCTCGTACGCCCAGTAGGCGCCGGCGACGAGCAACAGCCCGAGTGCGGCGTTGACCGCCGCCGAGGGGCGGCGCAGGGAACCCAGGGGCACAGGCATGACGGACACTGTGGCGACACCCCCTCGGAGAATCTTCGGGTCTTGCTGGGAGCCACCTCGGAACCTCAGGAGGCGTCGCCCGCCGCGGGCAGCAGCACCCGGAAGGTGGCGCCGCGGCCGTCGCTCGGGTCGAGCTCCACCCAGCCGCCGTGCCCGTGCACGATCGCCGCGACGATGGACAGCCCGAGGCCCGAGCCGCCGCCGCGACCGCGGGTCCGGCTGGAGTCGGCCCGGTACAGCCGCTCGAAGACCCGCGGGGCATGCACGGCGGGCACGCCCGGCCCGTCGTCGCTGACCTCGAGGACGGCCAGCGGCACGCCCGTGGTCACCGCGCCGGAGCGCACGGCGCCATCCGGCGGCAGGTGGCCGGCCACCCGGCCCACCCGTACGGTGACCCGGGCCCCGCCGGCGGTGTGCTGCAGGGCGTTCGCGACCAGGTTGGTGGCGACCTGGCGCAGCCCGTGTTCGTCGCCGAGCACGGTCGGCGGCACGAAGGTGTCCGTGTGGTCGTCGAGCGCGGCCAGCCGTACGGGCCGGTCCGGCACCCGGGCGTGCGCGTCGCGGATGGTGTCGGCGGCTATCTCGAGCAGGTCCACCGGCCGCGGCACCGGCGGCCGTTTCAGGTCCAGCCGGGCGAGCAGCAGCAGGTCCTCGACGAGCACCCCCATCCGGCCGGCCTCGCCCTCGATCCGGCTCATCGTCTCGTCGAGCTGCGGGCCGGGCGGGGCGCCGCCGCGGCGGTACAGCTCGGCGAAGCCGCGGATGGAGGTCAGCGGGGTGCGCAGCTCGTGCGACGCGTCCGCGACGAACTGCCGCAGCCGCTGCTCGGAGGCGGTCCGGGCGGAGACCTCGGCCTCGATCCGGGCCAGCATCAGGTTGAGCGCGGCGCCGAGGCGGCCGGGCTCGGTGTGCGCGTCGGTGCCGGCGACCCGGCCGGACAGGTTGCCCGCCGAGATGGCGGTTGCGAGCCGCTCCATCTCGGTCAGCGGGCGCAGGCCGAGCCGCACCACGAACGCGGAGCCGGCGCCGAGCAGCGCGAGCATCAGCAGGGTCACGCCGACGTCGATGAGCAGCAGCCGGTCGCCGGTCTGCTGGACCTCGACCAGCGAGGAGCCGAGCACCACCGCGCCGCCCCGGCCGGCGCCGGTCTCCGGTACGGCCACCGCGAGCAGCCGCCAGTCGGCGCTGCCGTCGGCCGCCGCGACCGTGTACGGCCGCCCCCGCGCGGCCCGCGCCAGGACGTCGGCGAGCGGTGCCACCGGCGGCCGGGTCGTGTCGGCGGCCGAGCTGCGGTAGGTGTCGAGCGTGCCGTCCGCGGCGTAGACGTAGACGACCTGGTCGGCGCCGAGCCGGGACTGCCGGGCCCGCGGCGGGAGGCCGCCGGGCTGCGACAGGTCCGGGCGCTGGGCGTTCACGAACGGGCGCGTCATCGCGGTGAGCTGCTCGTCGATGCGGTCCCGCAGGTAGCTGCGGATCAGCAGCAGGCCCGCGACGTTGGCGGCGATCAGCGCGAGCGCGGCGAGCACCCCGACGACGAGCGCCAGGCGCGAGCGCAGCGTCCAGTGCCCCCACCGCCGCGGACGCCAGCTCACTCGTCTCCGCGCGGCAGCCGCAGGGCGTAGCCGACGCCGCGCACGGTGTGGATCAGCGGCGGGTCCGTCTTGTCGATCTTGCGGCGCAGGTAGTAGACGTACGACTCGACGATGCGGCCGTCGCCGCCGAAGTCGTACTTCCACACCCGGTCCAGGATCTGCGCCTTGCTGACCACCCGGCCCGCGTTGACCATCAGGTACTTGAGCAGATTGAACTCGGTCGGCGAGAGGTCGACCAGCCGGCCGGCGCGGCGCACCTCGTGCGCGTCCTCGTCGAGCTCCAGGTCCGCGTAGCGCAGCACCCCGGCCGCGCCCGGCACCTCCAGCTCCGGCTGGCTGCGCCGCAGGATGGCCCGGATGCGCAGCACCACCTCCTCGAGGCTGAACGGCTTGGCGACGTAGTCGTCGGCGCCGGCGGTGAGCCCGGCGACCCGGTCCTCGACGGCGTCGCGCGCGGTCAGGAACAGCACCGGGGTGCCGCGCCCCGAGGCGCGCAGCCGCCGGGCGACGTCGAAGCCGTCCAGGTCGGGCAGCATCACGTCGAGCACGACCAGGTCGGGTTCGAAGTCCTCGATCGCGACGAGCGCGCCGTGCCCGGACTCCGCGACCCGGACGTCGAACTCGACCAGCCGCAGCGTCGCGGAGAGCAGGGCGGAGATGTTGGGCTCGTCGTCGACCACCAGGACCCGGGTCGGGCGGGCCTGCGACGGTGGTTCACTGAGTGCGACGGAGCCGCGCGTATCGGAAGGCACCCGGAAGAGATATCAGCGCTTCCTTTGAATTCCGTATGAATACTCTTGGAGCGGCCTGAGCCCGGTCACCACGACCGGGCCACGGCCTCGCCCTCGGTCAGCCCGGAGGTGATCTCCGTGTACTGGTCGCCGCGCAGCCCGACGCCCACCGTCACCGGCGCGCCGCCGCGCAGCACGGTCCCGGTGTCGCCCGCGACGTCGTGCACCGCGGTGCTCGGCACCCGCAGCACGTCGGCGGCCGCGCCGGTGGTCACCCGGACCGCCGCGCTCTGCCCGACCAGCAGATCCTTCGGTGCGTCGTCGAACGACAGCAGCACGCCGTAGCGGACCATGGTGCCGTCGTCGGTGCCGACCGGATCGACCTGCACGACGGTGGCGCCGAAGCGCTTCCCGGCCCGGTCCGCGAGGGTGACGACGGCCTTGCGCCGCACGGCGAGCCGGTCGGCGTCGGCCTCCGGGAAGTCGGCGTTGATCTGCATGTCGAAGACGTCGGCCAGGGTGACGGCGGCGCTCCCGGCGCTCACCTGGCTGCCGACCTTGACCGCGACCGACAGGATCCGGCCGGCGATCGGCGCGGTGATGGTGGCGCCCTCCAGTTGATCCTCGGCGTTGGCCACGGTCACCTCGGCCTGGTTCACCCGCTGCCGGGCGCTGAGCACCGCGTCGCCGCCCTGCCCCGGTCCGCCGCCCGACGTCCCGCCGCCGGGGGCGGCGCAGCTCGCGCCCGTGGTGGGGCCGCCGCCCCGCGCCGGCGGGGTCGTCGCCGGTGCCGGCGTGCCGCCACGGGCGGGCGTCGTCGTCCGGGTGGGCGCGGTGGTCGCGGCGGGCGGCGAGGCGGTGGCGCTCGCCGAGGGCGACCCGCCGGGCGTCGCCGAGGGGCTGGTGTAGGCGGCCGCGACCACGCAGCCGGACGAGGTCGTGGGGGTCGAGGACGCGTCGTCCTCGGCCTCCGCGAGCGCGTCCCGGGCGTCGGCGAGCGCCTCGCGGGCGGAATCGACGTTCGCGGCCGCGGAGGTGTCGTCGATGCTCGCGAGCACCTGGCCGGGCGTCACCATGGTGCCCGCGCGGACCTTGACTCCTTCGACAGTGCCCGCCACCGAGAACGACAGGCTGCGCGTCTGCGCCGGCTCCACCGTGCCGGTCGTCGCCACCGCGGTGGTCACCGCGCCGCGATCCACCGCGACGGTGGCCGCCGCGGCCGGTTTCTCGCCGGCGCCGGCGGTCAGCGCGCGCACGGTCCCCGCGACCAGCAGCAGGACCGCGACGATCCCCGCCGCCGTCCACACCCACCGCCGGTGTCTCCCGCGCCAGGCGGTCAGGCCATCACCCATGGTCGGGAAGTGTTGCCGAGAGTCCTCGCCGCCGGCTCGGTCCCACCTCGGAGTTGCCTCGGAGGCGGAACCGGCACGCACTCCTAGCGGATTCCGAGGGACGTCCGACGTTGCGGCGAGGTCGAGGGGCTTGCCTGGCGGGTCGTATCCGCGTCATTGAGGAGAGACCGTGCCGCACTCGAGAAACACGTCACCCCGCCGGATCGCGGGACTGGGCATCGCCTCCGTGGCGCTGCTGTTCGCCACGGCCGCCTGCGGCGGCACCGATGCCGACGGCACCGGCGGCGGCGGCGCGAACACCGCCTTCACCGCGTACGCGGACTGCCTCAAGAGGAACGGCGTCACGATCACCGTGCCGACCGGCGCGGGCCGCAACCGGCCGTCCGGCGGCCCGTCCGGCGCGCCCGGTGGTCCCGGC
>NZ_JBEZXZ010000300.1:0-7426 GCF_040638275.1 Actinoplanes sp. NPDC026623
AACCTCGGCAGCCACGACTACCAGATCATGGCCACCGAGGGCTACCAGAGCAACGCCACCTCCAACATCACCGTCAGCGAAGGATCGACACCCACCACCAACCCGACCACCCCGCCGCCGAACAACCCCGGCGGTGGCTGCACCGCGTCGCTGTCGGCCGGGCAGAGCTGGAGCGACCGGTACAACCTCAACGTCGCGGTCAGCGGCTCCAACAACTGGACCGTCACCATGAACGTGCCCTCGCCCGAGAAGATCAGCTCCACCTGGAACACCAGCGCCAGTTGGGACTCGAGCGGTCAGGTGATGACCGCCAAGCCCAACGGCAGCGGCAACAACTTCGGTGTGACCATCATGAAGAACGGCAATACGACCTGGCCCACGGTCTCCTGCAGCGCGTCCTGACCGACGGCACATCCGCGGCGATACGGTGGCTCGGCGGGATCACCCGCCGACCCACCCCGCGCCCGCCCCGGCCCCCGCCCCGCGCCCCCCCCCCCGCCCCTCCCCGGGCGCGTGGGGGGCGCGGCGGCCACCCCCCCCCCCCCCCACCCCGCGAGGTGACACGAGTAAGGCGATCAGCGGCGGTTCCGGCGGTTGCGGTACTCGGCGACGACGAGCTCGGTCAGCTCCTCCAGGGAGACCTCGGCGGTGGGCCTGTCGAAGGTGATCGCGCCGTGCTGGAGGAGATTGACGCGGTCGCAGACGTCGAGGACCTGGGCGTAGTTGTGCGCGATGATGATCACCGAGACGTCGCCGCGGGCCTTGAGGTCGCGGATCAGATCGAGGATGAGCGCGCCCTCGCGGGCGCCCATCGCCGCGAGCGGTTCGTCGAGCAACAGGATCTTGGCGTCGGAATAGACGGCGCGTGCCACCGCGACCGCCTGCCGCTGCCCTCCCGAGAGTTTGGCGACCGCGGTGTCGACGTTCGGGATGTTGACGCCTATGTCCGACAGGTGAGCACGGGCCAGGCGCCGCATGGCCCGATTGTTGAGCACGGGTCCGATGCGTAGCTCCCGGTTGAGGAACATGTTGTGGTAGACGGACAGCTCGTTGATGAGGGCGAGTCCCTGGTAGACGGTGTCGATGCCCAGCGACCGGGCATGGTCGACGCTGCGCAGCACCACCTCCCGGCCGTTGACGAGCATCCGGCCGGCGTCCGGTCGGTGGTAACCGCAGATGGTCTTGATGAGAGTGGACTTCCCCGCGCCGTTGTCCCCGATCAGGCCCAGCACCTCGCCCCGGCCCAGGCGCAGGCTGACGTCACGCAGAGCGGTCAGGGCGCCGAATCGTTTCGCCACGTGATCCACCCGCAGGACCTCGTCCGGCTGCGGAACGGGCCCGGTCATCACGATCCTCCCGACCGGCGCAGCCGCGCCAGGTACTGGTTGGCGATCATCGACAGCAGGATGGCGCCTCCCAGAATGATGGTGAAGGGATTGGCGCTGACGCCGATCAGGTTGAAACCGTTCTGCAACTCGGCCAGGATCAAGGCGCCCAGCAGCGCGCCGATCACCGTTCCGGAGCCGCCCGCGAGGGCCGTGCCTCCGATGACCGCGGCCGAGATCGCGGTGAAGGTCAGCGCCGTGCCGCCGCCGATGTTCGGGTCGATGCTGTTGATCCGAAATGCTTCCAGGATGCCGGCGAGCGCGCCCAGCATCGACGCCATCATGAAGTTTCCGACCTTGACCCGGTTCACCCTGATCCCGGCCTCCGTGGCGCCGACCAGGTTGCCCCCCACCGAGATCGTGTGCAATCCCCATCGGGTCCGGGTGAGCACCACGTGAAAGGTGAGGACGACACCCAGGCACCAGATGAGCGACGACCAGTCACCGGCCCCGAAGATCTGCCTGATCCGGCCCTGCGCGGCATCGGGGATCTGCGCGGGATAAGCGTGTGACGTGGTGAGCAGAATGCCGAGGAGCAGGTAGTACGAGCCGAGCGTGGCTACCAGCGACGGAACCTTCAGCTTGGTGACGACGATGCCGTTGCAGAAGCCGATGAACGCGGCGGCCCCGAACGCGAGCAGGAACGCCGGGATCACCGGCACCCCGTAGAGGTCGACGGCATAGTGCACGAGAAACGGTGCGAGCGCCGCGACGACGCCGACCGACAGGTCGATCTCCCCCGAGACGAGCAGCAGCACTATGCCCACCGCCACGATCGCGGCCGGCGCGGTGGCCTGCGCGACGTTACGCAGGTTGTCGTGGGTGAGGAAGGCCGCGCTGGAGGCCTGGAAGTAGACGGCCATGGCAACGGCGACGATCAGCACGCTTGCTTCGCGGAAGTGCACCAGCACCGTCGCCGCGCGGCGCAGTGCGGGGACGGGGCGCCGGTCGCGATCGCCCGGCACCTGCTGCTTCGGGAGCGTTTCCTGCATCAGGCGGTTCCCCGTCACTCGTGGGCGATGGCACCGGACAGTTCGACGAGCTTGACGGTGGACGACGACCCCTCGTACCGGGTCTGGGAGTTCTGGTACTGCCCGACGTTGTCCTTGGTGACGAAGAGCAGGCCGGTGTTGGTCTGCGGCGGCGAGATCAGCCCGCCGGAGATCTTGAATAGATAGAGGTAGAGAACCGGCAGGAAGCCCTGCAGGTAGGGCTGCTGGTCGATGGTGTAGTCGAGGTCGCCGTTCTTGATCGCGGCGAGCGTCTCCGGGATCAGGTCGAAGCCGCCGGCCACCTTGAGGCCCTTGCCCCGCATGTTGTACTTCTTGACCGTTTGACCCACAGCCTGCGTCGACCCGGCGTCCACGGCGAGCATGCCGGCCAATCCCGGATGGCCCTGCACGTACGCGTCGACGATGGAGAGTCCCTTCGTGACGTCGGCGTTGGTCGCCACCGTGCTGAAGGTGACCGCGCCGCCGGCGTCGGCGAAAGCCTGCTTCGCACCGTCGATCCGCGGCTGGATGTTCAGCTGCCCCGGCGTGGCGATGAATCCCACGACGGCGCCGGACTGCACCTGGGTCAGGGCCCGCTGCCCCAGCGCGTAGCCGGACTCGTACAACCCCTGCCCTACGTAGGTGAGCCGGTTGGTGCCCGGTTCACCCCGCGCACCGTCGGCGTTGTACGACACCACCGGGATGCCGCTCTCCAGCGCATGGTCCACGGGATCCTTGAACGCGGTCTTGTCCACCACGGCGACGGCGAGTCCGTCGGCCTTGCCGCTGATCGCCGTGTTGGTAGCGTTGACCATCTCGGCGACCACCGAGTTCTGCGACCCGGTCCACTGGAAGGAGCAGCCGAGCAGTTTGCAGGCGTCCTCCGCGCCGTACTGGGTGGGTGTGAAGAACGGGTTCGTCGTGACGTGGTTGACGAAGACGAACTTCCAGTTCGGCGTCTTCGGGAAGTTCCCGATGGCGTCCGCGCCGCTGTCCCCCTTCTCACCGCACGCGGACAGCAGGCCCGTCGCCGCGAGGGACGCGCTGGCCAGCCCGGTGCCGGCGAGCAACCGGCGGCGGCTCGTCCCACGTGGATGGAGTCGCTCGGCCGCCTGTTCGACGACCGGTGGAAGGTGGGTCATGTCAGGATCTCCTGTCGGCTTGTGCGCGGGACAGACCAAACCGTAGGCAGCCAGGGGATGTTCAGGTTCGATCCCGTTTTCTGAACAACAATCACTGGACACGGCGAGACCGCGACGACGACCGTTGGAGGTGCGGTGCCCCGACAGGAACGCCCTCTGGAGTCCGAGGACACTCCCCTGCTGCGGTTCGCGGGGGACCTGCGGCGACTGCGGCGAAGGGCCGGCCAGCCCTCATATCGCGAGCTCGGCAGGCGAATCCACTATTCGGCCGCGGCACTGTCCGATGCGCTGTCCGGCCGCCGGTTGCCCACTCTCGCCGTCACGGTGGCCTTCGTCCGGGCCTGCCACGGCGACGTCGACGAATGGACCGAACGGTGGCGCCATCTCGCCTCCGCCCAGCCCGGTTCGGGCATCGACACCCCCTCGCCGTATGTCGGCCTGGCCCCTTACCAGGTCGGTGACGCCGACCGCTTCTTCGGCCGCGAGGCTCTCACCGACACGCTGTCGACCCTGATCGACCAGCGCCCGTTCGTCGCGGTCTTCGGCTCCTCCGGCGCGGGGAAATCCTCGTTGCTCCGGGCCGGCCTGCTCGCCCGCACCCGGCGCTCCACGATCCTGGTCACGCCGGGAGCCGATCCGATCACCGAGCTGGCCGTCGCCGTGGCCAATCTGGCCGACGAGCCCGCCGACCGCGTTCGCCGCGACCTCGCGGCCGGTCCGGAGGCGTTGAAAGGCTGGCTCGCCAAAGCCGCCGACGACCTGCTGCTGGTGGTCGACCAGTTCGAGGAGGCTTTCACGCTCTGCGACGAGACCGCCCGGCTCTGGCTGATCCAGGCGCTGACCACCGCCGCCGGGCCACGCGCCCGGATCGTGATCGGCGTACGCGCCGATTTCTACGATCACTGCGCGCACCACCAGGAGCTGGTCACCGCCATGCATCGGGCCCAGGTGCTGGTCGGGCCGATGTCCACCGAAGAACTCCGATCGGCGATCACCGAGCCGGCCGCGCGGGCCGGGGCAACCATCGAGACGGCCCTGGTGGCCCGGCTCATCTCGGACGTCGCCGGGCAGCCCGCCGCGTTGCCGCTGGTGTCACACACGCTCACCGAGACCTGGCGGCGCCGGCGCGGCATGGTCCTGACGCTGACCAGCTATGAGGCTCTCGGCGGCATCGAACACTCTCTCGCCCGGACCGCCGAAAGCACGTTCGAGCAGCTGTCCGAGAACGATCAAAGAGCGGCCCGGCTGCTGTTCCTGCGCCTGGTGGTACCGGGCGACGGGACCGCGGACACCAAGCGGCGGGTCCCGCGCACCGACCTGGCGATGCCGGACGCCCTCCTCGACCGGTTCGCCACCACGCGGCTGATCACCATCGACCGCGACAGCGTCGAGCTGACCCACGAGGCGCTGCTGCGAGCGTGGCCAAGGCTGGCCGGCTGGATCGCTGAATACCGCGACGACCTGCGCACCCAGCACCGCCTCACCGAGGCGGCCGCGATCTGGGCGGCACACGGCCGTGACCCTGACACCCTCCTCCGCGGGGCGCGCCTCGAGCAGGCGGCTCTGTTGCGCGCCCAGCTCAATCCCGGCGAGCGCGAATTCCTCGACGCCGCCCTCGACGCCGAACAGGCCCGTGCCCGGGCCCATCGGCGGACCAACCGCCGGTTGCGCCGGCTCGCCGCCGGGCTGACGACGTTGGCCGTCCTGCTGGCCGGGACCGCGGTCGCCGCGGCCGTCGCCCAGCGCAGGGCGGCGCAGCAGCGTAACGAGGCGTTGTCGCTTCGGGCCTCGGACACCGCCCGTGACCTGATCGCCTCCCGGCCCCGCGACGCCGCGGCGCTGGCGCTGGCGGCCTACCGCCTCGCACCCACCGCCGAAGCCCGCGACGTGCTCCTGCTGGCCCATGCCGCCGCGGGCGCCACCACCCTGGGACGCGGTTTTTCGAGCCCACCCGGCCGGTTCGCGGTCACCTACGACACCCACAGCCGGGGGGAGCAGCTCTGGCGACGCGAGGGCACGACCTGGCGGCCGGCCGCCGTCCTGCCGACCGCGAACACCTACCTGCACCTGAGCAGCGGCGACGAACGCCGAGCCATCTACTGGTTCGAGAACACCCGCTCCGTTCTCTGGGACCTGACCGATCTCGATCACCCGCGCTTGCTCGACGTTCCGGCCGGCCTCGGACTGTTGAACGGCATGGACCGCACCGGCTCGGTGCTTGTCGCCGTCGGGACCGACAGGACCGCGAGAGTGTGGCGGGTGGGCGATCGATCCTTCCGCCGGTTGCCCGCCGTTGACGTCGTGGGGGCAGCCATCCTCTTCGACGGCTCCGGCATCGTCCTCAGCCGGCGCGACGGCGACCGGGACGCGATCGAGCGCTGGACTCTCGACGGCCGCCGGGTATCCACCATGTTGCATGTTCCGCATCCCGCGGTCCTCCGGTCCGGGCCGGCCGGGCTGATCCTCATCACCTCCTACCCGGGCTCCACCGGCGCGGTCGTCATGGACGCGACCGATCCCCGCGCCCCCCGTATCGTGGCCCGGGCCGGCGGCCTGGACGACACGACGGATGCCGCCTTCGACTCCTCCGGGAGAACGGTGGCCATCACCGACGGTGCCGAGGTGCGGATCTGGGACGTCGCGACCGGCCGGAAGCTGCTTTCCCTGCGCGTTCAGGGCCTGCGCCTGAGCTCTCCTCGACTCGACGGCAGCGCGCTGTCCATGCTGGATGATCGGTCGGCGTTGTGGCGGATCGATCATGATCTCGCGTCCGTGATCCACCAGACGTGCATCCAGCCCGCCGACGTCGACTGGAACCGATACTTCCCCGGCACAGCGCGAAGGCGGCTGTGCCCAGCCTGATGTCGGCGTCCGGCCACCGCCCTACTGCTTGCGGGCCACCCCGCCGTACACCGAGACCTGGCCGTCGTCCGGCGGCGGCTCGGTGGGATCGCCGAGGTCGGGCCGCCAGGCCGGAAGGACCTGGAGGCCGGGTTCGACGAGCTTGAGCCCGGTGAAGAACCCTGCGATCTCGGACCTGGAGCGGACCTTCATGGTGACGCCCTGACGGCGGTAGACCTCCGCCACCTGCTCCCACGCCTCGGGCCGGAAGTCCCCGGTGAGATGGGACAGGGCCAGATGGCTGCCCGGCGGCAGGCCGGCCAGGAGCCGGCGGACGATCGCCCCCGGATCGTCCTCGTCGCCGATGAAATGGAGGACCGCGATGAGCAGCAGACCCACCGGGCGGCTGAGGTCGAGGGCCCTGCCCAGGACCGCCGAGTCGAGGATTCTGTCGACGTCGCGCAGATCCGCGCCGAGGTAGTCGGTCCTGCCTTCGGGGTGGCTGGTCAGCAGGGCGCGGGCGTGGACCAGCACGATCGGATCGTTGTCCACATAGACGACCCGAGACCGGGGGTTGATCTCCTGGGCGACATGATGGACGTTCGGCGCGCTGGGAATCCCGGTGCCGATGTCGAGGAACTGATCGATGCCCTGCTCGGCCAGGAAGCGCACGGCCCGGCGCAGGAACAGCCGATTCTCCCGCGGGGGGATCCGGCTGTCCGGATTGGCCCGCAGGCCGCGCTGGGCCGCCTCGCGGTCGGCGGCGAAGTTGTCCTTGCCGCCGAGCAGGTAGTCGTACACCCGGGCCGGATGCGGCCGATCGGTGCGCAGGTCGATCCGGGTCTCGATGTTCGGCAGTTGCTCGGCCATTCGTGAACTCCCCTTCGCCACCCGTCCGGCGGGGCCGATCGTCGCACATCATCGAGGTAAAGGCTGTGGTGGGGGGGGGGCCCCCCGCCGCCCCCCCCCCCCCCCACAGTCGGTGGGCGGGGGGGCGATGGTGGGACGCGGGTTGTGGGTTGGCCTGTGTGTGTTGAGAGTGTACCGCATGGCGGTGCGGGGGGGC
>NZ_JBEZXZ010000301.1:0-7411 GCF_040638275.1 Actinoplanes sp. NPDC026623
CGGGCGCCACCTGCCGCGCCGCCTCCCGGGCCCGGTGCGGCGCCCCCGCCGTTACCAGCGCATGAGCCTGCGCGTACGCCGCGAAGCCGAGCGTCGCCAGGTCGCCGGTCCGCTCCGCCGCCGCCCGCATCCGCTCGGCGGCCATCCAGGCCAGGTCGGATTCGCCGAGATTGCGCATCAGGAACACCGCCGCGTACGCGGCCAGGACAACCCGCTCGTACGCCGCCGGCGTGCCCAGCGTCAGGGCGCTCTGCTGGGTCCAGCGCAGCAGGTCCGGAACCACCCGCGCCTGGCGGATCGGGTCGCAGGAGTTCATCAGCAGGTCGAGGCCGTCGACGCCGGCGTCGATCTCCGCCTCGGGCCGGGCCGGGCCGCTCGGGTCGAGCAGCGCGAGCCGGGTCTCGTGCACCCCGGGCGGGACCACCAGGAGCGGCCCGGCGCGCGCGGCGTACGGCTGATCGGTCAGGTCCGGAACCGGCACCTGCAGCGCGGAGGAGATCCTGTCCAGCAGCGCCCGGGAGTTGAGCGAGCGCTCGCCGCGCTCCAATCGGGACAGGTACGGCTTACTGATGCCGGCCAGCCCGGCCGCCTGATCGAGACTCAACCCCCGTGAGCGCCTATATCGTCGGATTCGTCTGCCGATGCCGTCGTCCTCGTTCATCAGCGCCCCCTCGTGACAGCCGCTCAACGCAGTGACCTCGGCGAGGAACCCTGGATCAATTCTGCGCAGCACAAGGGCACACGCCGACGTGCGCGGTCCGTCGCCGCGTACGTTCTAGCTGGGGGTTTTCCCGATTCGCGGTGATACCCGATCGGCGGGTGACGATGTCATCGGTGTCGCCGCCGGTGGGCGGCAGGAAGCCCCGGGCCGCTGCGGGAGCGGACCGGGGCGACACATTGTTCATCGAGCGGGTCGGTCGAGGCCTTTCCGGCGCTTCCGCAGGAAGGCGCGCTCGGTCTCGGTGCCGACCAGGGCGATCGCCTCGTCGTAGGCGGCCGCGGCCTCGGCCTCGCGTCCGAGCCGGACCAGCAGGTCGGCCCGGGTGGCGGGCAGCAGGTGGTAGCCCGGAAGCTCCACGTCGTCCAGCACGGCGAGCGCCACCGCCGGCCCGTGCACCTCGGCGACGGCGACCGCGCGGTTGAGCGCGACGACCGGCGTCGGCAGCAGCGCCCACAACTGGTCGTAGAGCGCCAGCACCTGCGGCCAGTCGGTCGCGTCCCCGTCGGTGTGCACGGCGTTGATCGCCGCCTGGATCTGGTACGGGCCCGGCCGGTCCCGCCGCAGGCACCGGCGCACCAGGTCGTGGCCCTCGGCGATGAGCGCCCGGTTCCACAGCGACCGGTCCTGATCCGCGAGCAGCACCAGCTCGCCGGCCGGGCCGAGCCGGGCCGGGCGGCGCGCCTCGGTCAGCAGCAGCAGGGCGAGCAGACCGAGAGCCTCGTACTCGTCGGGCATCAGCGCGGCGAGCTCGCGGGCGAGCCGGATCGCCTCCTGGCACAGTCCGGTTCGGATCAGCTGCCCGGTGGTGGCCGAGTAGCCCTCGTTGAACATCAGGTAGAGCACGGTCAGCACGGGCGGCAGCCGGTCCGGCAGCTCCGCGGCGCCGGGCACCCGGTAGGGGATGTGGGCGTCGCGGATCTTCTTCTTGGCGCGCACGATCCGCTGCGCGATCGTCGGCTCCGGCACCAGGTACGCCCGGGCGATCTCCGGCACCTCGAGCCCGGCGAGCAGGCGCAGCGTGAGCGCGGTCCGCGCGTCGGGGGCGAGCGCCGGGTGGCAGCAGGTGAAGATGAGCCGGAGCTGGTCGTCCTTCACCGGTCCCACCTCCTGGGGCTGGTCCTGTTGATACAGCAGCAGGGCCTGTGCGTGCCGGGCCTCGCGGGTCGACTCGCGGCGGAGCCGGTCGACGGCCCGGTTGCGGGCGGTGGTCACGATCCAGGCGCCCGGGTTGGGCGGCAGGACCTCCCACTTCTCCACGGCCACCGCGAACGCGTCCTGGACCGCCTCCTCGGCGAGGTTGATGTCGCCGAGGAGGCGGACCAGGGTGGCGACGCAGCGGCCGTACTCCGCGCGGTAGACGCGTCCGAGGTCGACGGCGGGAAAACGGCTCACGCTCAGTTCTCGGGCTCCCCGTCGAAGGGCCGCACCTCGACCGGCTCCATGCAGGCCACGGCGCACTTCTCGGCCCAGGCCAGCGCCTGGTCGAGGTCCGCGCACCGGATCACCCAGAAGCCACCGAGCTGCTCCTTCGTCTCGGCGAACGGCCCGTCGGTCATGGTGGTCGTGCCCTTGTCGACCCGGACCACTGTGGCGCTCTCCGCCGGCAGCAGGCCCCCGCCGAAGACCCAGGCGCCGGCGGCCTGCAGCTCACTGTTGATCTTGTCTGTCTGCGCGTACGCGATCTGGGTGTCCTCGTCCGACCTGGCCGGCGCTCCCTCGACGCTGTGCACGGCCAGCATGTACTGCTTCATGACGATCCTCCGGTTACTCGACGGTGAGATGGTGCGGGTCACTTCGCCAGGCGGCGCCCGACGGCCGGGATGACGATCGCGGCGGCGACCAGGTGGGTGAGCATCAGCAGCGCCTTGGTGGCCGGCGCGGCATCCGCGATCGCGTCCGGGACCAGCGACAGGACGGTCAGGATCACCGTGGTGCGCAGGAACGCGCGCCGCGGGTGCCGGGCCGTGCGGGACAGCACCGCCGCCAGGACCAGGCCGACCAGCGAGAACACCGCCGTCAGCGTGCCGAACCCGCCGATCGGGATCGGGGCGCCGCTCACGTCGAGGCTGATCCCCGCGGCATGACCGGCGGCGGCGACGGACATGGTGGCGATGCTCGCGACGGCGGCGGCGGCGAAGCCGGTCGCGGTCAGCACGCCGATGCTCGAGCCGGCGGGGCGGGTCGTGGTGGTCGGGGCGGCGGTGTCGGCGGTGGTGGTCATCGTGGCCTCCGGAAGGTCTGTGCGCCGGCTCGGTGCCGGTGTCTCACCAGGGCTACGAAACGGTCCGGCCCCGATCGACAGGTCCGTCCAAAGTTTTCTCAAAGATTTTTTTGCCCCGCGTACGCGGCGACGAACCCGACGATACCGTCAGGCCCTGGGCAGGTCGCGGGTCAGCACCTTGCCGGTGGCGTTGCGCGGCAGCGCCGCCAGGAACACCACGTCGCGCGGCACGCAGAAGCGCGCCCGGTGCCGGCGCACGTGCTCGCGGACCTGCTCCGAGGTGAGTGCCTCGCCAGGGTTGATCACCAGGTAGGCGGCCAGCCGGTGGCCGTACTCGGCGTCGGCGACCCCGATCACGGCCGCCTCGCGGACCTGGGGAAGGTCGGCGAGCAGGTTCTCGACCTCGGACGGGAAGACGTTCTCGCCGCCCGACACGATCATGTCGTCCTCGCGGCCGTCGACGAAGACCCGGCCGGCCGCGTCCAGGTGGCCGAGGTCGCCGGTGGCCAGCAGGCCGTCGCGCAGCTCCCGGGAGTTGCCGTTGGTGTAGCCCTCGAAGAGCATCTCGTTGCCGACGAACAGCCGCCCGGCGGCGCCGGCCGGTGCCGGCCGGCCGGCCGCGTCGAGCACCGCGACCCGGGTGCCGCGCGGCGGGCGGCCGGCCGTGTTCGGCGCGGCCCGCAGGTCGGCGGGGGTGGCGATCGACGCCCAGGAGACCTCGGTGGAGCCGTACAGGTTGTAGAGGACGTCGCCGTAGCGGTCCATGAAGCGGGTGGCCAGCCCGCCGGGCAGGGCGGATCCGCTGACCGCCACCACCCGCAGCGGCGGCCGCGGCCCGGCCGGCAGCAGCTCCATCAGCTGCTGCAGCATGACCGGGACGGCGATCATTGCGGTGCACTCGTGGCTCACCAGCGCGGCCTGTGCCGCGGCCGGCTCGAACCGGCGGCGCAGCACGACGGTGGCCCGCAGGGCCAGCGCGATCTGCAGCCCGGCGTAGCCCCAGGTGTGGAACAGCGGCGCGGCGATCAGTACCCGCTCGCCGGCGCACAGCGGGATCCGGTCGATGATCGAGCACAGCGGGCCGAACCCGCCCGGCGTACGCCGCAGGGCGCCCTTGGGCACGCCGGTGGTGCCGGAGGTCAGCACGATCGTGCGCCCCTCGCGGGCCGGCGGCCTCAGCTCGCCGCCCGGGGCCCCGGCGATCAGCTCCCCGAGCCGGGTCTCGCCGATGCCGTCGATGCCGTCGGGCAGCGCGAACTCGTCGTCGTGGATCAGCGTCCGGAGCCGCTGGTCGCGGGCGACGGCGGCGAGCTGCGGCCCGGACAGCCCGGTGTTGATCAGCACCGGGTCGGCGCCGAGCGAGGTGACCGCGACCAGAATCTCGATCATGCCCACCGAGTTGCGGCAGAGCAGCCCGACCCGGTCGCCGGGCTCGACGCCGGCCGCCGCGCGCAGGGCGAGTGCCAGCCGCTCGGCCCGCTCCAGCAGCTCGCGGTAGGTCAGGCCGCCGTGTTCGTCGACGACGGCGAGCCTGTCCGGGTCGCGGGCGGCGGCCTGCCGGAGCTCACCGGCGAGGCCGAAGCCCCACCGGCGCAGCGCGGCGAACTGCCGGACCAGGCCGGCCGGCGGGGCGGGGCGCAGCAGTCCCCGCCGGGCCAGGGTCGCGAGCAGGAACGGTACGGCCATGCCGGTGGCACCTCACATTGGCTCAGCGGATCGGCATGCCGGAGATCGCCCGGGAGATGACCAGCCGCTGGATCTCGGACGTGCCCTCGAAGATGGTGTAGATCTTGGCGTCGCGGTACATCCGCTCGACCGGGTGTTCGCGCAGGTAGCCCGCGCCGCCGAGGATCTGCACCGCCTTCTCGGTGGTCGCGACGGCCACCTCGCCGGCCTTCAGCTTCGACATCGAGCCCTCGCCCGCCGTGAACGGCCGGTCGTTGCGGCCCATCCAGGCGGCCCGCCAGACCAGCAGCCGCGCGGCGTCGATCTCGGTACGCATGTCCGCGAGGGCGAACGCGATCGCCTGGTTCTCGATGATCGGCCGGCCGAACTGCACGCGGGTCCTGGCGTACTCGAGGGCGTACTCGTAGGCGGCGCGGGCGATGCCGATCGCCTGGGCGCCGACCGCCGGACGGGACAGCTCGAACGTGCGCATGGCGGCCTGCCGGCTCGCCCGCTGCCCCGTCCGGGCCCGGGCCAGCCGCTCGTCGAGCGCCTCCTTGCCGCCGAGCAGGCAGCTCCCGGGCACCCGCACGCCGTCGAGGAAGACGTCGGCGGTGTGCGAGGCCCGCAGGCCGAGCTTCTTGAGCTTCCTGGTGCCGGCCAGGCCCGGGGTGCCGGGCGGGACGATGAAGGCGGCCTGGCCGCGCGAGCCGAGCTCCGGGTCGATCGAGGCGGTGACCACGTGGACGTTGGCGATGCCGCCGTTGGTGGCGTACGCCTTCTGCCCGTCGAGGACCCACTCGTCCTTGGCCTCGTCGTAGACGGCCCGGGTGCGGATCGCGCCGACGTCGGAGCCGGCCTCCGGCTCGGTGGTGCAGAACGCGCCCAGCAGCGGGTCGGCGGCGTCGCCGAAGCACTGCGGCACCCACTCGACGAGCTGGTCCGGCGTGCCCGAGCCGTAGATCGCGGCGACCGCGAGCGAGGTGCCGGAGATCGCCATGGCGATGCCGCCGTCGCCCCAGAACAGCTCCTCGTTGGCCAGCGGCAGCGAGAGGCCGGTCGGATCGGACCAGGTGTTGGCGAGAAATTCGAATCCGTAGAGGCCGATCTTCGCGGCCTCCTGGATCACCGGCCAGGGTGTCTCCTCGCGCTCGTCCCACTCCGCGGCGGCGGGCCGGACGACGCCCTCGGCGAAGCCGTGCACCCACTCGCGCAGTTCGCGCTGCTCGTCATTCAGGTCGAGCCAGAACTCCATGGCAGACCACGCCTCCCGGCGGTTCGTAGAGTTATTACTCGCCGGTAACGCTACGGACACGTAGGTGGGCCCGCAAGGGGTGTATCAATGTGGCGCGGTGGTCGAGCCGGTCAGATGCACCCGGTCGCCGCCGGCCGAACGCAGCGTGAAGTCCCACCCCGTGCCGGCCGGCGTCGCGGTGAAGGCCACCGCCGCGGGCAGCAGGATCGGCAGCCGGAAGGCCACGTCCACGCTGTAGCGCTCGGGCAGCCGGCCCTCGAGCGCCGCGAGGCACCGCGCCTCGCTCCACATGCCGTGCGCGATCGGCCGCGGGAAGCCGAACAGCCGCGCGCCCAGCCGCGAGGTGTGTATCGGGTTGTGGTCGCCGGAGACGGCCGCGTAGTCGGTGCCGACCCGGGGCGGGACCGTCCAGCGCGCGGAGGCGGCCGGCCGTTCCGGTTGCCCGCCCGGGTCGCGGCGCTCGCCCCGGCGTTCCCTGCACAGGTACGTGGACACGCCGCGCCAGGCCTGCACCCCGTCCGCGACGACCGTGGCGACGATGTCGAACTGCCGTCCGCGGTGGTGCGGCCGCAGGTCGGCCGCGTGCACGGTGTGGTCGAGCGGGGTGCCGGCGTCGATCGGCCGGAGCACGGTGATCCGGTTGGCGACGTGCACCAGCCCGGCCAGCGGCAGCGGGAAGTCCGGTGCCGACATCAGGCGCAGGGCGAGGGGGAAGGCGAGGACGTGCGGGTAGGTGGCCGGCAGCGTGTCGGTGAGCCGGAAGCCGCACACCCGGTCGTACCGGGCGAGGTGCTCGCGGTCCACCGTCACCGTCCGCCCGGCCGGCTCCCGGCCGGGCAGCGTCGCGGGGCGGCGCCGGGGGAGCAGCGCGAGCGCGGTCCGGGCGCCCTGCACGCTCGTCACGCACCCAGCAGGCTCTGGCCGCAGACCCGGACCACGTTGCCGGAGACCGTGCCGGAGCCCGGCGAGGCGAACCAGGCGATCGTCTCCGCCACGTCGATCGGCAGGCCGCCCTGCGACATGCTGTTCATCCGGCGGCCGGCCTCGCGCAGCAGGACCGGGATCCTGGCGGTCATCGCGGTCTCGATGAACCCCGGCGCGACCGCGTTGATGGTGATCCCGCGTTCGGCCAGCACCGGCGCGGCCGACCGCACCAGGCCGATCACGCCGGCCTTGGAGGTGGCGTAGTTGGTCTGCCCCCGGTTGCCGGCGATGCCGGCGATCGAGGACACCGCGACGATCCGGCCGCCCTCGCCGATCAGCCCGTGCTCCAGCAGCGCGTCGTTGATCCGTTCCTGGCTGGACAGGTTGATGTCCAGCACCGAGTCCCACCGCGCGGCGTCCATCCGGGCGAGCGTCTTGTCGCGGGTGATGCCGGCGTTGTGCACCACCACGTCGACGCCGCCGCCGAGGTGGGCGGCGAGCCGCTCGGCGGCGCCCGGCGCGGCCAGGTCGAGCTGCAGGGCCCGGCCGCGCACGTCGTTGGCGACCCCGGCCAGCGCGTCGCCGGCGGCCGGCAGGTCGAGGGCGATCACGTCGGCGCCGTCGC
>NZ_JBEZXZ010000302.1:0-7302 GCF_040638275.1 Actinoplanes sp. NPDC026623
GCCCGCCCGCGCCCCGGCCGCGCCCCCCGCCGCCGCCCCCGCCGCCCGCCCCCCCCCGGCCCCGCCCCCCCCGCCCCCCCGGCCGCCCGGCCCCCCCCCGGCGGAGTCCGCTATGCGGTCTTCCGCCGGTCGGATGACGATGCGTGGCAGAGCGTGTCGGGAGGGGTCGAGGGCACCGAAACCCTGGCGGAGGCCGCTCGGCGGGAGACCACCGAGGAGACAGGTTTGACCGCAGGATCTCCCCTTTACGAACTCGACATGGTGAGCGGCGTCGAGAAGAGCTGCTTCGATGCCGCCGCGAACTGGCCTGCAACGCTGTACATCGTTAGCAAGCACTTCTTTGCGATGGATGTCAGCGCTGAGGCGGAAGCGCTCGTGCTGTCGGCCGAGCACAAGGAATTCCGCTGGTTGTCCTACGAGAACGCGTAGGTGGCCTTGCGGTACGACGACGACAAAACCGCTTTGTGGGAGCTCGGTCAACGTATTGTCCGGCGGGACCTCCCCTGGCAGCATGATGACTCCGATGCCACCCGGTGTAATCCGCCGGCGCGCGCCACTCGCGGTATGAACGGATATCTGTTCCGGCCAAGATCATCCCACTCACATCGGCCATGTCCGCGCGCCTGGCACGCCGATCACGCCGTGACGCTGCGTAGCGCTCGGATCGCGGCAAAGGGGTATATGCCGTTACCCGAAAAGCCCCAATCGGGCCGCGCCTCCTCGGCGGCACGGCCCGATTCTGCCCGCGTCGTCAGGTTCTTTTTCTTCGACCTGACGCGCTTATCGAGGCATTCGGGTGCGCAATTTCTGGCTCCTCTGCGCGGAAACGGTACCGGTGGACGCGGCGCTGTCGAGGTTGCTTACCAGCCACGCGACGGCTACGCCGCGGTCGCCGACGGTCCAGAGGTCGCCGGTGCCGTCGCTGTCGACGTCGGCGGCGTACAGGGTCACGTCTTCGCCGGTGTGGAAGGTGTCGGACAGCAGGTAGGGCGTGTATCCGGCGGTACCGGCGGCCGTCCGGGTGAAGTCGTTCCAAAGGAAGAGCTTGCCGGTGGAGGCCTGCCGGAGGAACAGCGCGGTTCCGGACCCGGTCTGGGCCGTGGCGATGGTCCAGGTGTTCCAGTCGGTGCCGCCGGTCGGCGTCGGGACCGACAGGGCGAAGACCTCGGAGTAACCGCCGGCGGTTCCGTTGTTCGGGTAATAGGTGAGGAAGCTGCTGCCGTCGTCCTTACCGGCGATCCCGATCAGATCCGGATAGGTCGTGCCGTGAGCGCCGGCATTGGCGAGCTGAATCGGGTTGTTGATCGTCTGGAAGTCGTCCCAGTCAAAGCCGGTGAAGGTGCCCGCACTGATGTTGTGGTAGTTCTGGTCGAATTCGGCCTCGATCGTCGACCCGTCACCGTTGCCGCGCAGGACGACCGCGCCACCCGGAGCCCTCGTGTGGGCAGGCGGGTAGTAGACGAGAACGTCCTGCAGGTCGGTGCCGAAGAAGTGCCCGGTGAGGACCTGCGCGCCATCGAAATCGGTCGGGCTTCCCACGGTGCCGGGGCTGAACACGCCGTTGCCGTGGGATCCGATGTTGGCCGCGACGGGCGCGATCCGCCCATTGCCCTTGCCCGACGCGAGCCAGAGGCCGGAGGCGATGCCGTGGTCACCACCGATGGCGACCAGGTCGGTGAGATTGTCGCC
This sequence comes from Actinoplanes sp. NPDC026623, assembly GCF_040638275.1. Classification (NCBI taxonomy): domain Bacteria; kingdom Bacillati; phylum Actinomycetota; class Actinomycetes; order Micromonosporales; family Micromonosporaceae; genus Actinoplanes; species Actinoplanes sp. NPDC026623. The sequence goes on from NZ_JBEZXZ010000302.1 coordinate 1,690, forward strand.
GTTGAGGTCGGCGTCGACGGCGGGCGCCGGCGATGCAGCCATCGCGGGAGTCACGGACAGCGGCGCCAACACCACCGCTCCGGATAGGACGCCGGCGGCCGTGGCCAGCGAAAACGCCCGCACACCCGCGTGAGTTCGAATCCCCGTTTTCAAGATTTCTCCAAATCACAAGATCAAATGATCGTGGCAATTTACATGAAAGATCTTGCAACAGGTAGCATATTTTGGCATTCGATTTATATCGACCGATACGGGATCGTTAGCCTGCAGGTCAAATTGGTACGGAACGTAGTAATCCCAATGCGATGCGTCCACATCGATCCCCTGCGATCTAGGTGGCAGGCTAGACGCACCAATCGATTCTTGGCCGGCGATCTGTCCCTCGTACCGGAACCGGCACACATGCACTCACATCGGCATGTCCGTGAGCCGGCGCAACCGCGCATCGCGACGCTGTGTAATGAGCGGATCGCGGCAATCCGGACACTTGATCTTTCTCCTGCGGGGCCTCCCGCCCGTTCGAGGGTGTGGTGGACATCTATGGTCTCTGCATGTCGATCACCGACCAGGATTTGGTCCTCGAAGCGGCGGGAGCCGGTGCCGCAGTCGTCCGCTTGCACTACGGATCATCGCTGACACGCTTCCAGAAGTCCGCTGGTGACTTCGCCACCACGGCCGACGTCGAGGCCGAAAAGGCCATCATCGAGGTTTTGCGTGCGGCGCGGCCGGAGGATCTGGTACTGGGTGAGGAGAGCGGGCGCACCGGCGACGGTGTGACCGATCGATTGTGGTTGGTCGACCCGTTGTGCGGAACGTTGAACTACGCCGTGCGGAACATGCTGGCCTCGGTGAACGTGGCCCTACAAACCGGTGGGCAGGCCACGGTGGCCGCCTCCGCGGACCCGTTCACGAACGAGGTGTTCTGGACTGACGGTGCTGCTGCATACGTGCGCCGCGATGGGGCGGACGAGCGACTTACCCCATCGGCCGAGTCGAGGCTGGTCGACGTCAATCTCGACCCGCCGTTCCCCAACTATGGGGTCTTCTCGGCCGCCCGGATGCTTGCCGATGAAGGATTCATTGAACAGTTTCGCCCCCGGGTCGTCTCTACCACGCTGGCCGTGGCTTGGGTCGCCGCCGGCCGCCGCGCCGCCTACGTCACCGATGGCCACCTACGCGACAGCGTTCACTTCGCGGCCGGAATCGCCCTCTGCCAGGCGGCCGGTTGTGTAGTCACCGGGATCGACGGCCAGCCAATCCATACCGGGGCGGGTGGTCTCGTTGCGGCTGCAGACGAGCAGACCCATGCCGCCCTACTGGCCCTGATCGCGAACCAGCGCCCACGAAAGAATTGATCCGGCATCCGGTTCTCGGAGCGGACGTCGTACAACCCGGCGGTCGGTGACAGGGTCAGCCCTCATCCTGGCCGCGCACGGTCGGCGGCGGATCTGGACGCTGTACGAGTTCGTGGTGACCCCGATGATCACTACTCTTGAGCGGTGTCTCGGACTCTCGATCAGCTTTTGAGTGCACTCGCCACAGCGGGTCGTAGCGTGGATGTGTCGCTGCTGATCGACGAGATCGAGGCCCTCGTAGAAGACGATCCGGAGGGCAGCCGTGCCGCCGTCTGGTCCTTTGCCGGTGACGAGGGGATGCGGCTGCGGCTGGTCGGTTTCCTCGGAGACCCTCGCGACTTCGATGTTCTCGTGGCGGGTCTCGCCGATCCGCGGCTGCGATACACGGCATTGGAGGGTCTCGCAAACCAGCCGGACGACGAGCAGGTCGACGCTGTTGCCCGGTCGTTGCTTGACGACTCCGACCCGATGGTCCGTTCGAAGGCTGCCGGCATAGTGGCCTTCCAAGCGCGGCCCGGAGCACTTGTGGCATTGCTGCCGCTCGCTGACGACCCGGATCCGCACGTACGAATGGTCCTCGGCTGGTATCTGGGCGGGCTGCGCGACCGGGCGGCCGAGCCCGCCCTTCGCGGGCTACTCGCCGACCCGGAGGATCAGGTGCGCAAGTTCGCCGCTCGCGGCCTCGCGAGGCTGAACAGGCGGTAGCGCAACGACAGACTGGCGGCGCCACGGACGATCCGCGGACGGTACGCAGTGACCCACGAGCTAGCGATAGGGTCCACGGCGTGGAGTTGCGCGACGCACTGCGGCGCCGGCCGGTCACGCCTGAGCGACGGATCGCGGTCGGGGCGGCGGTGCTGCGGATCGAGCAGCTCGTCAGCCGCGGTGAGGACGCCACTGCCGCGATCGAAACGCTCAACGAGACGACCGGTCACAGCTTCGGGGTCGACGACTTCCACCATCACTGCGGCGCGCCCGGCCGTGAAGAGCTGGTCGAATGGGCGTGTGCGCCGCCGCCGGTCCGGCTGCCCGACGTCACCCGCGACGAGTTGGTCGAGATCGTGCGTCGCATCCTCGCCGACCCGGCCGATGACTGGTACATCGCGGCGTTCGAGCTCAACACCGTGATGCCGGGCGCGAGCGGTCTGATCTTCAACCCGCTGTCTGGGCTGGGGGACGCAACCGCGGACGTAATCGTCGACGCTGCGCTGGCCTACCGCCCGATCGCCCTGTGACGGAGCCGGCGCACTGGTACTTAGCCGCCAGCGACGCATCGTCCTGATGGACATCCGTATGCCGGGCATCAGCGGCCTGGAAGCGACCGGGCGCATCACCGCTGACCCGCTGCTGGCCGGCACCCGGATCATCTTCGACGCCCTCCGTTGCGGCGCCAGTGGCTTCCTGCTCAAGGACAGCAATCCGGCCGACCTGCTGCCCGCCGTCCGAACGGTCGCCGGCGGCGGCGCGCTCATGTCACCGTCGGTGGCCCGCACGTTAATGCGGGAGGTCGTCACGCTGCGGCCCCGCACCAAGCTGCCGCACCCCCAGCTGTCCACCCTCACAGAGCGCGAACGCCAGACCGTGGTGCTCGCGGCGCACGGCCTCGCCAAGAGGAGATCGGGGAGCGGTTGCGGATCAGCGCGACCACCGCGCGTACCCATATCGGCCGCGCCATGGTCAAACTCGGCGCCCGGGACCCGACGCAGCTCGTCGGGTTCATCTACCAGTCCGGCCTGATGGACGAGCCATTCGCCTGATCAGGATCTCAGCCACGACCAGGTTGACCAGCCAGCCGATCGTCTGACCGCCCGGGATCGTGCTGGCCACGTCCGCGGTCCCGCCGGCGGCGACCCGGGCTACCAGCAGCAACGGCGTGAGAAGGCGCGCCGTCACCGCCAGGAACGTCAGCGCGTAGTTACGCATCATCCAGGCCCGATGAGCGGCGAAGTCCCGCCGGCGGGCCGCCCGGTACGCCAACCCGGCCGTGACCAGCCACAGCACCGCCGCGGTGATCAGACCGACCTGGGTTAGCGTCTGCCCCGACCACACAGCGACCGGAACCGCGGTGACCGCCGCCGGGAGCACCCCGCCCAGCAGATAGACCCGGCCCAGTACCCCGTGGATCCGCACCCGACGGAGGAACTGCACCGGGCCGAGCACGAGTGCCACCGCCGCCGTGAAAACGTGCACGACCAGGATGGCGTAGTGCAGGCCGCCGGGCACGTCGAGGCGGCTCCTGCCGACGTCAAGACTCAGGTACGGAAACGCCAGCGCCACACCCGCGCCCATCGCGACCGCGAACAGCAGCCACTTCCACTTCACCGGCGCCGACCGGCGACTATCGCGACAACCCCGGTGACCGCGGCGAACAGCAGCCCGGCCACCATCACGGCATTGCCGGCCACCGTCCCGGCATTGTCCGACCGGAAGTTCGGGATCAGCAGCCCGGCCGCCCACCCGCCGAACACAATCCACAGCGAGATCAGCACCGAGAAGATCGGCGCCCACCAACGGCCGGCGGCGAGCACCACCAGGGCGGCACAGACCGCGAGGAACCCGATGCCCGGCGGGAATCCGTGAAACTTCGGCGGATCGGCAATCCACTGGATCACCAGCCCGAGTATTCCGATGAACAGGCCGACCAGGGACATCTTCGTGGCGTTCGGCGTTGCCGAGAAACGCAGCCCGATAGTGCTCATCACCGTTCTCCCGTCAATTGATGCGGCTGGCGGGCCCGCGCGGGTTGTCGGACTGCCACAAGCCCACAGAGCATCACCGCCACAAAACTGATCATCTGCAGCCAGCCGCCGGCGAGCGCGGCTCCGACCGGCCCCGTCAGCCGATCCCGGAAGTCCGCATCGGCCAGCCCGCCAACCAGGAACAGCGCTGACACCACCACCGCCACCAGCGGAACGAACCGCCATCTGACCGCCGCTACCAGCACCGCGACACTCAGATAGATCAGCGGCCCGGGCCCGTCGTACCCGGCCACCAGACTGCGCGACTCGACCACCTCCGGCCCTGCGTCCCCGACTGCCGCCAGGACCAACGCAACACAGGTCGCAACGACCCAACCCCGCCGTCGGGCCGCCAACCTCGTACGCCGCTTTGCCATGCCCCGATCCTCGACGGCGAGGCAGGCTTAGGGGTCCGTCCCAAAGCGGCCCGTCCAATACGCAAATTCGCGTAGCGCCGGAGACTCGCAGCTCGATCAGGCGGACGGGAGTCGCTACCACGACCGGGCATGGCTCGGCGTCGCCGGCGCCCCACACGACGGCGGCCGGCACAGCGTGTTGATTCGTCGCAACAACACCACAGGTGAGCCGGACGGCATCTGACTGGCCACCGCCGACGACTATCGGTTACCTCAGGTATCTGTGAGTTTCCGCAGGCCTGACAAATCCAACCGGCCTGCGCGCCGGGCGCCGCCGCCTTCATGAACTCTGCCGGGGTCTGCGTCTTGGCGGACGCCGGCGCGGCTGCGGGCGGGCTCGCCGGGCAGCGCGGGATCTTGCCCCGACGGCTTCACGTAGGCGTGCGAGACGTAGCGGCCGGTGCCGATCCGGTCCCAGGCGGTCGTGGTGCGCACCGTGCCCTTGACCAGCTGCCCGGTGATGACGCAGGCGACGGTCACCTGCTGGTTGTTGCGCACCGATCCCACGATCTTCGCGCTCTGCGAGGGCGCGGAGCGCACCTTGAGCGACTCGGCGACGATGGTGCACGCCTTGCGGTGGCAGACACCGGCCGCCCAGCGCGGCGGCGGTGGTGGTGGTGGCGGTATCCGCCACCGCCAAACCCAGCATGGGAACGGACCGGGATCCGAGACGACCGGGACGACGCAGCCTCGTGGTTCGGCCAGTGCGTAGCCCGAGCCGGTGTATGGGCGAGCCGGGTTCGGCCTTCTCCGTAAGCGCGTCCTGCTCACCCGCTGATCAGATGCCCTGGGGACAGTTGCGATCACGAGATGAGGGCCAGAACCAGAGCCAGTCTTCGGGCGTCCTTGACACGGGGCGGCGGCGCCCGGATCGCCTCAGCGTCGCGGCCGCGCAGCGAGCACAACGGCCGGTCGTGCGCGCCGTACCCGAATGCCAGGTCCTGCGGATGGAGGGCGGTGGCTGACCGAAAGGTCGGGCTGCAACGCATAGGCAACCGTGCGGGACCGCGGGGTGCACCGGACGGCCGCGAATCTTCTTCATGTGACCGGCCAACGGGGGCCGGGAACGAACCCGGGGGAGATTCACTTGACTCGCTACACGGT
>NZ_JBEZXZ010000303.1:0-7253 GCF_040638275.1 Actinoplanes sp. NPDC026623
GCGTGGGGGGGGCCCAGGTGGCGCCGGGCCCCTGCGGGGCGTCGGGGGTTGGGTCTACCCCCCCCCCCGCGACCGATCGCCGGCCGGGTTGGGCTCCCCGGCACGGCAGGCCCGGCAAACGCCGGAAGTAGATCGACATCCGTCATTGCCACCATTGTCGAGAGGCGATGACGCATCCGTCAACAACCAATTCCGGAAGTCTTCCGGTACGCATTCACGTCGATCAGTATGGCCACAATCGGTGCAAAGGCGATCACGATCCGGCAATAGACACCCATCGCGACCGAAACTTCCGGAGCCCCGGCCGGCGCGGCCGCGAGGCTCGGCACGCTTACCCGACCGCCGAGCGGATTGCGTCCCCGATCACGTCCGTGGTGACGGCCCGCAGCAGGTCGAGGTCCGCCTCCGCCCCGGCCTCGCCGGTGGCGAGCGCGACCACCGCGTCGCCGTCGTACCGGGAATGGGCCGGATGCACGGCGCGCGCGAAGCCGGTGTGCCCGCTCTGCGCCAGCAGGAAGCAGTCGAGCTTGGACAGCCGCGCGTCCGTCAGCACCACCGCGACGGTGGTGTTCTGCATGCCGGACCCGGCCGGCGGCCGGACGTAGCCGTCGGCGCCGCCGAAGAGCGGCTCGCCGTCGCGGCCGAGCACGTCACCCCACGCATTGACCACGACGACGGCCGCGACCCGCACGCCGCCGGCGTCGCGCCGGGCCCAGCCCAGGCCGCCCGGGTCCGAGCGACCGCGCCACCTGCCCGTCGACGCGCCGGCGCCCGCGCCGACCCGGCCCGAGGCGAAGTCGTCGCCGGCGAGGGCGGCGAGCGCGGCCGCCCGGCCGCCCCGGGCGTCGGGCGGGCCGGTACGCACCGAGCCGTCGAAGATCGACATGCCGATCACGATCGGAACGGGCCCCGCCGGCGTCGGAAAGCCGGCCCCGCGCTCGCGCAGCAGGCCCATCACGCCGTCGGCCGCGGAAAGCCCGAACGCCGAGCCTCCCGACAGCACCACGGCGTCCACCCGGTCCACCAGCCGGACCGGGTCGAGCAGGGCGAACTCGCGGGTCGCCGGGGCGCCGCCGCGCACCTCCCCGGAGCCGACCGTGCCGGGCGGCGGCAGGATCACCGTCACCCCGGTTCCGGCGCCGGTCCAGTGCCCGGCCCGGGCCGACAACAGCTGCGCGGGCATCATGCGCCCATTCTGCCGACCGGGCCGGCCATTCGCGGTGCTCGAAGCCGCCGGCGCCGCGGATGGGTCGCGGCCTCGTCGCTCGCCCACGCCGCCGGGCGGGCGGGCTGCGGACCAGCCGGCTGGAGTGCCGGCTATCGGCGCCGGCCGCGCTGGGCCGGTCCGCCGAGGTGAGCGTGGCCAACCGGTTCCGCGACGACCGGATCGGCCGGCGCGAACTCGCCGCCGCCGGGTCCGGCATCGCCCTGACCGGCTCCACCCTGCTGGCGGCGAGCGTCAGCGCCGAGCTGCGGGCGTACCCGAAGGACCTGCTCTCGTCGCGGTCGGCCACGTTCACCGCGGCCTCCGGCGCCGGTTCCGCAACCGCGGCGAGCGCGCCGCCGCCGGCGTCCGGCTCCCGGGCGTACGCGGTGAGCGGACCGCTCGCCGGAGCCGAACGGTGGCTCGAGAACGCGGTCGGCGGCTCGCGGTGCTGCTGGCGCTGGTGCTGGGCGCGGGCCACGCGGCGCTGCCCGGGCACGGCAAGACGGTGATGCCGCCTACCTGGTGGGCAGCCGGGGCCGCACCCGCGACGCGGTGGCGGTCGGCGCGACGGTGACGTTGACCCACACGGGCGGCGTGCTGCTGCTGACCACGGTCGCGGGGATCGCCGGGGAGGCCGTGCCGGGCTGGCTGGGCTTCGCCGCCGGCGCCCTGGTCACGGCGATCGGCGCGGCACCGCGGGGTCAGCCGCGCGGGCCGCCGGCCGGGAAGTCGCCGTAGTCGGCCACGTACCTGTCGTAGGTGGCCTGGAGGTGGGCGTGGCCGGGCGGAAGCTTGCGCTGGCCCGCCGGGGGATCGCCCCGGAACATCGAGGCGAGCAGCTTGACCAGGATCAGGAGCATCAGCGCCGCCCAGGCCCACCACGGCACGCCACCGGGGCCGATCAGGTCGTAGGCCACATCCAGTGCACTGTCCATGTCTCGCTCCTTCGGTGGTCGCCGGTGTTTTTCGGTGATAATTCGGTGCTCAGAGCCCCGACGATCGGCCGGCGCCGGGCACACCTGAGGATTTCGGCGATCCGGCCCGGCTCCGATCCGCCGGTTCGTTGGTAGCGTCGCGCCATGCCGACCGGGTCCGGAGCCGACGACGTCATCGACCGCGACCGCCTCCGCGCCCTGACGGTCCGCGAACGGGCCGCCTTCGCGGAACGCAACCCGCGATCCGCCGCCGCATACGCGCGGGCCGGCAACCTCTTCGGCCGGGTGCCGATGACCTGGATGAACAAGAACGCCGCCGGCTACCCCGTCTACGTCGACCGGGCCCGCGGCGCCCGGCTCACCGACATCGACGGTCACGAGTACATCGACTTCTGCCTCGGCGACACCGCGGCGATGGCCGGCCACTCCCCCGCACCCGTGATCGCGGCCGTCACCCGGCGCCTCGGCGACCTGGGCGGGGCCGGCACGATGCTGCCGACCGAGGACGCGGCCCCGGCCGGCGCCGAGCTGAGCCGGCGATTCGGCGTACCGGCGTGGAGCTTCACGCTCACCGCCACCGACGCCAACCGCTGGGCCATCCGGCTGCTGCGCGCCGTCACCGGCCGCCCGCGCATCCTGGTCAACAGCTACTGCTACCACGGGTCCGTCGACGAGTCGCTGATCGTGGTCGGCGCCGACGGGCGCCCCCGCAGCCGCGACGGCAACGTCGGTGCGCCCGGCGACGTGACCCTGACCAGCCGCGTCGCCGAGTTCAACGACCTGGACGGGCTGGCCCGTGAGCTGGCGCACGGCGACGTCGCGGCCGTGCTGATGGAGCCCGCGCTGACCAACATCGGCATCGTGCTGCCCGAACCCGGCTACCTCGCCGGGGTGCGGGCGCTGACCCTGCGGCACGGCACCTACCTCGTCAACGACGAGACCCACACGTTCTCGGCCGGGCCTGGCGGCGCGACCGCCGCCTGGGACCTCGCCCCGGACGTCGTCACCATCGGCAAGGCCATCGGCGGCGGCATACCCGTCGGCGCGTACGGGCTGTCGGCCGAACTGGCCGCGGCCCTGCTCAGCCGCGCCGACCTGGACCTGATCGACATGGGCGGGGTCGGCGGCACGCTGGCCGGCAACCCGGTCTCGATGGCGGCCACCCGCGCCACCCTTGAGGAGGTACTCACCGACGCCGCGTTCGCCACGATGATCGAGACCGGTGCCGCCTTCGCCGACGGCGTCCAGAAGATCATCGAGGGACACGCGCTGCCGTGGTCGGTCAGCCGGATCGGCGCCCGGGTCGAATACCGCTTCGCCTCCCCCGCCCCGCGAACCGGCACCGAGTCCGCCGCCCGCGCCGACGCGGACCTCGAGGACTTTCTGCACACGTACCTGTTGAACCGGGGCGTGCTGCTGACCCCGTTCCACAACATGGCGCTGATGTGCCCGGACACCACCCTCGACGACGTCGCCCGGCACCACGAGATCTTCGCCGCCGCCCTCGCCGAACTCCTGGGCTGAGCACGGGTTCGATCCCGGCATCGCCCACCAAAGTTGGCAGTGCGCGAACCCACCTAGTTTGCGTCACGGTCGGTGAGGGTCAGCCGGCCAGTACGAGTCCCCGCCGCTCGACCGGGGTTACGCGGGACCGTGCGCCAGGAGGTGTACGTCGGCATCTGCGGCGTCGCGGTACTCCCGGCGCTGTACGTCGGCGGCTGGCCTGGACGCAGACTCACCCGCGCGTGTCGCGGCCGCCGTCAGCGTCGCCGTCGCACTGCGTCGCTTACAGCGGCGGCTCGAACTCGTGCCCCGGCGGCCGACCCGCAATCATCGACTCACGCCGCGTCGCGCGGGCACCCACCGCCACCGCAGGCACGGCACCGGGAGCGACCGCGTGCCCAGGCGATCGGCCCGTTGCGTCAGATGTCTGCCTCGACGGCGAAGGTGTTGCCGTCAGGGTCTTGAAACCATGCGATCCGCCCGCCGCCGGCCCTGGCGGTGATGCCTCTGGCATCGTGTTCGAGCTCGTCGTAGCGGCTGATCTCGACGCCGGCCGCGGTGAGCTCGTCGACGATCTGGTCGAGATCCTCGACGTACCAGGTGGCCAGGGTCGCGGAGGTCTGTCCGGCGGTGGTGGACTGGTAGACGTTCAGGGCCGGGCCGCCGGCGGATTCGTAGACGCGGCTGCCGTTCTCGACGCGGGCGCTGGGACCGGGCCACAGCGACCGCAGGCCCAGCTTGCCCTCGTAGAACCCGGCCGCCCGTCCGATGTCGGACACGGCGATCGAGGTCCTGACAGGATGCGCGCGCAACGGCATGCACCACATACTTCCACTGGGTGCTCACCGCGCTGAACAGCCGATCGTGGACGGCATCGGGTGAGGGACCCTTTCCCGGCGACCCGAGCCCCTGCCGTGCGGTCCGACCGGACGTCACCGTCTCCGCGTCGCCGGCGCGTCGGAACGGACCGACCACCGCTCGCATCGCCAGAAGAGCACCTTTGATCTTGTTCTGCGAATACCCGCCGACTCTCGCTCTGATTGCGCGGGCGCTCCGTATCCTTGCCTGCGTGGTGAAGCTCATGACCTATGCCGGTCCGGCCGCCGCGGATGCGCCTGGAACCCGCACGGGCGGTGTCCCGCATACGCCTTCGGCATTCGAGTGGCCACGGTGCCGCCAATGCGCTGGGCTCATGCAGTTCCTGGCCCAGGTCAGCCTCGCCGACGTCGAGCCCGGCAGCTCTGGCCTGCTGTCCATTTTCATGTGCCAAAACGATCCAGGCTTGTGCGACGAATGGGACGCCAGTGCCGGAGGCAATCGCGCGTTCGCGTTCGGAGCCGACGCCGTGCAGGTCTCCACCCCGCCCGGTGATGGCGTCACGCTGCTGGGTGAGATATGCGCGGTGCGGTTCGAACAGGTCGACGCCGAGGATTACCTGGAGGCGCCGGAGTGGTGGCATCAGCGGTCGGGCCGGCCTGCGCGGGAAGTGCTGGGCCAGGTCGGCGGCCAGGCCGCATGGCTGCAGAACGACGAGACGCCAGAATGCGACGGCTGTGCCCAGCCGATGACCTTCGTCGTCCAACTCGAGGAGGGCCACGACCATCGAACCTCGGCGAACTTCGGCGGTGGTGGATGCGGCTATGGTTTCCGGTGCCGACCGTGCGGGACCGCCGCGTTCCTCTGGCAGCGCTGAACCGTACTCGTCAACGCGTGGCCGACCATCCGGCTGCTGCGCTGAGCCGGCCCACTCAGCGGCATGGAGCGCACTGACCAACCCAGGCTGAGGCCCGCGTTGATCGCCCGGCTATATGGTCAAACCGTGGACGTCTTCCTGCTCTGGCACATTCGCCATGCGCCGTTCCTGGACGGCAGGCCGGCAGAGAGGGACACTCCAACACCTCGCATGACGACCCACCACGTTTCCTGAGCCAGAACCGAGTTCCAGCGCCAGATGTCGCTGAGTTTCGGCACCAACAGGATCTCGCCGATCTCGATGTTCGCGAGTTTGGGCGCCAGCCTCTCGATGGGACGGGATACGCCCCTCGCCGACAGCGCCGCTTACTCACGGTGACGAGCATCAGAGGCGAGACGGGCCTTGTCTGCGGCATGAGAGTAAGTTCTTCTCGTGCCGGACGACGTTACGCTGCGGCTCGATCACGCAACCGCCGAAGATCTCTACGCGACGTTGTATCAGGTCGGGGAGCACATCGCGGCCAGCGCCGCGATTACTGCGCCGACCACTGACCAGGCTGAACGGATCGGCCACCTCCTGCAGGATCTCGGCCACCGCCTGGGCCGCGCCTGTTCGCCGTACTGCAATCACCTCAGCTGACCCGGAGCGCGCGGATCGCGGCATGTGAGTAGGTCCACCAGGCAGAATTCAGTGTGCCGTTTTTGAAATTCATGGCACCATAAATCCATGGGCCCTGAACTTGCGATTGATCGAGTAACAGCCGCAGGCGTGCCGCTGGAATCATTGGCTCTCTATGGGCGATGGTGGCAACTAGAAATTTGGCTGCGCCAACTCTCGTATTTCACGCTGAGAGCGGCATGAGGCAGCACGTGGGAGTCTGTACTGGATAAGAAAGCCAGCAAGTATGCAAGAAACGATGGCCTGGTTCATCTGATAGGGCCCGATCAGAAAGACCTCTTAGGCTACCTCGACTTCAGCCTCCTTTTGCAAGTTATTGGCGACAACTGGGATCTCTTTGAACATTTCTTACTGGAGCGAAGTGTTTGGGATGGCCGCACTGGCGAGTTCCGAGCAATTCGGAACCGGGTGGGTCACTTGCGGCGCGCAGGACATAGAGATCGCGATCGAATTGAGCTCACCTTGCAGGACTTGGAGCACGGATTTCGAGAAGCACTACGCGCCCTTGTGAGCCGACCGGTCAGTGCTAGCGAGCGTCAGAATGATCTCGTGCTCGCTGAGTTCAGCTCAACTAGGTCAAAGTTGAGCAGTGCATGCGCGCATGTGCGTAATAAGTACGGATTCGAGATCGAGTTGACTTTTTCTGCAATGCCATGGGCCACTCTCGCAGCCGCCCCGTCCCCGGTGTCGGGAACCCCCGGCACTATTTGGCACTTAAGTGTCGGCGGACCTGATCGCTGGCTCGACCTCCAACGTCTCTCTCGAATGATTCAGCCAATTCGGGAGCACATCATCTATGTCTTCGCGGGAATGCCAGTCGGGGCTCAGCTTGCAATGCCGGCGGTTGACGACGCCCCGCAGGTGATAGACGCCATGGTGCACTTCGTGGAAAACTACGCGTCATGCACTGTCCCGCTGGCGAAGGTCGACACCGAAGATGCAGACGCGTGGCCAGGCGACATATCAGCAATCGATTCTCGAATACTCGCGGATCATCTCTTTGCTATCGCGCAATCGCCAGATGATCCGGGGACGCCGTTCGGCGTCTAGCAGGTTTCTGCCAAACTGCTCTTGAACGGACGCACTCTCGTCGGAAAATCAGCGCAAACGAACCTTTTGTTGGTCGAGTGGCGGAGGGCCACTTTCAGAGGTGGCGAATAGCTGCCACCGGCTCCCGGCGCGCGGGGGAGCTTCGCTGGCTCCAATAACGGCTGGCGGTCCGGTGGCTTGGCGCGTC
>NZ_JBEZXZ010000304.1:0-7214 GCF_040638275.1 Actinoplanes sp. NPDC026623
TCCCCCACCCGCCCCTCGACCGATCTGACCCGCCCCCGGGCGGCCCAGGCGGCCCGCGGGTCGTCGCCGGGCGGCGCGGCCGGCAGGTCGCGGCGCGCGGCCTGGCGCACGCTGCGCCAGCCGGCCGGCCGGCCGTGCCGCAGGGGGGAGTTGGCGAACGCCGCGGCCAGCACCGGCGCGATCGCGTGCGCGAGGTGCCACCGGCGGCCCAGCCCGTACGGCCCGGCGCCGTCGACGCCGGCCTCGAGCCCGATCCGGATGCCGGCGGTCGCCGGCTCCACCGCGTCGGGGGCCTCCTTCGGCGCCGCGAGCCTGCGCACCATCCGCAGGTCCTCGGCCATCCGCGCGGCGCTCGAGTCGATGCCCGGCGACGGCGGCCCGCTGACCACCGCGACCCGCGCGGAACCGGCGGCCAGGAAGCCGTGCCGCAGCGGCACCCGCTGCGCCGGCGGCCCCGGGGGATCGAGGAGAAGGTCGACGGCGAGTCCGACGAAGCCCGGCAGCGCGGGCGCGAAGGCCTGGTCGGCGACGAGCCGCTCCGCGGCCGGTTCGGTCAGCGAGATCACTCCGCTATCCTACTCACCCCATCAGAATTGGAGGCTATCCGGCGTCCGGGATGGACGGGCCGGGGGTCTGATGCAGCTGCTCGTGCAGGGCGGTGACGAGCTCGGTGCCGGTGAAGGGCTTCTCCAGCAGGTGCACGTCCGCGGGCAGCGTGCCGTGGGTGGTCAGCACCGGCTGGGCGTAGCCGGACATGAACAGCACGCGGGTCTCCGGGTGGGCGGAGACGATCGCCGCCGCGATGTCCTTGCCCAGCATGCCCGGCATGATCACGTCGGTGAGCAGGACGTCGATCGGCTCGGGGCGGTCCCCGGCGATCCGCAGGGCCTCGCCGCCGTTCGCGGCGGCCAGCACGGTGTAGCCGGCCCGGGCCAGGATCCGCCGGGTGACCTCGCGCAGCGCGGTCTCGTCCTCCACCACCAGCACCGTTGCCCCGTGTCCGCGCAGGTCACCCGTCGGCTCCGGGAGCGCGGCCGCCCGCACGACGGCCTCGGTCACCGGCAACAGCACGGTGATCGTGGTGCCGAGGCCCGGCTCCGAGTAGATCTGCACGGTGCCGCCGGCCTGGGTGATGATGCCGTAGACGGTGGCCAGGCCGAGCCCGGTGCCCTGGCCGCTGGGCTTGGTGGTGAAGAACGGGTCGAAGGCCTTGTCGATGACCTCCCTGGGCATCCCGGTGCCGGTGTCCGAGACCCGGATCCGGACGTACCCGCCGGCCGCGAGGCCGGCCCGGCGCGCGGCGTGCTCGTCGTCGACGTCGACCGCCGCGGTGTCGATGGTCAGGCTCCCGCCCCCGGGCATGGCGTCGCGGGCGTTGACCGCCAGGTTGACCAGGACCTGCTCGAGCTGGCCCGGGTCGGCCATCACGGGCGGGAGGTCCGCGGCCTTGTCGGTGCTCAGCGCGATGTGCTCGCCGATGGAGCGCTGCAGCATCTGGTGCACCTCGGTCACCACCGTGTTGACGTCCAGAGCGCGCGGCCGGATCACCTCCCGGCGGGCGAAGGAGAGCAGTTGGTGGGTGAGTTCGCTGCCCCGGCGCGCGGCCCGGGCGATCTGCTCGGCGTCCTTGGCGAAGGGGGTGTGCCGGCCGTCCTCGACGATGAACGAGGCGTAGTTGAGGATGACGGCCAGCAGGTTGTTGAAGTCGTGTGCGATGCCGCCGGCAAGCTGGCCGAGGCTCTCCAGCCGCTGGGTGCGCTGGAACCGCGCCTCCAGCTTCTGCCGCTCGGCCTCCTCACGCAGCGACTCCTGCTCGACCTGGGCGGCGAGGCGCTCGGTGACGTCGCGGACGGCGGCCACCACGATGAGCCCGCTGTCGGTGTCCAGCGCGCTGCACGAGATGTCCACCGGCAGCCGGCTGCCGTCGCGGCGCCGGGCCGTACGGGTGGCCCAGCCCGGCGTTGCGGTGGCGTCGGTCAGCCGCTCGGTGTTCAGCGGCGTCGAGTCGCCGCCGATCCGCAGCACCGCCGAGGCGGCGGGCAGGCCGTCGGGCAGCAGCCGGCGCACGGCCATGTGCGTGAGGTCGTGGCGCGGGAAGTCGAACATCCGCTCCGCCTCCGCGTTGACCAGCACCACGTTTCCGGCGTCGTCGACGCCGAGCAGCGCGTCCGGCGCGGCGTCGAGCACGGCCTGCACCCGCGCCTCGGCCTGCTCCCGGTCGCTGACGTCGCGTGCCGTCGTGGTCATGCCGATGATCGTGCCGTCGCGGTCCCGCAGCGGGGAGACGAGCAGCGACACCGCGATGGCGCTCCCGTCGGCGTGCAGCCGGTGCGTGCGGTACCGGTCCACCCGGCCGCCGAGGCGCATCAGGCTGCGGACCTCGTCCTCGTCGATCTTCCGTTCCGGCGGGATGATCGGGTCGATCGGGCGGCCCAGCATCTCGGCCGCGGCGTGCCCGTACAGGTGCTCGGCGCCCGGGTTCCAGGTCAGCACCACGCCGGTCAGGTCGGTGGTGACGATGGCGTCGTGCGACGACTGCACGATCGAGGCCAGCAGCGCCCGGGCCTCCTGCGCCTCGCGCTGCGCGCTGTCATCGCGCAGCACCGCTGTCACATAGGTCTCACCGTCCGGCGCCGCGACCGCGGCCAGGGACACCTCGACGGGGAAGACGCTGCCGTCCTGACGCCGTCCGTGCAGCGGCAGGCGGCGCAGCGGCGGATGCTCGCTGGCCAGATACCCGGAGCGGTAGCCGGGGTGAATCGACCGGACCTCGTCGGGCACCAGCTCGTCGACGCAGCGGCCGGGCAGGGCGCCGGGCGGGTAGCCGAACATCGCGTGTGCCCGGCGGTTGGCCAGCGCGATCACGCCGTCCGACCCGCTGATGATCACGGCGTCCGGTGCCTCCTCCAGCAGGAGGCCGGTCAGGGACCCTAGCGACCGCACCATCCCCCCGGTTTCTACCGATACGCACCATGCCCACCGTAAAGTCATTCGCATTCCCAGGGTCGAGGTTGCGCGAATCCGTGCGGCGGGAGGCGACATGGCAACCCCGGTGCGGCTGCCCGCCGCGGTCGATCCGAACCGGCCCAGCGTGGCCCGGATCTACGACGCCCTGCTGGGCGGCCACCACAACTTCGCCGCCGACCGGGCGGTCGCGACCCGCGCGGTCGAGTTCCTGCCCGAGATCCCGGGGATCATCGCCGCCGAGCGGGCCTTCCTGCTCCGGGCCGTCCGGTACGCCGCCGAGCGCGGCATCCGGCAGTTCCTGGAGCTCGGGTCCGGCCTTCCGGCCGGGGAGAGCGTGCACGAGGCCGCGCGCCGCGGGCGCACCGGCGCCCGGGTGGCCTACGTCGACTGGGACCCCACCGCGATCCTGCACGCCCGGGAGATCCTGCGCGAGGACCCGGACGTGGTCGCGGTGCCGGGCGACATACAGCGGCCGGAGACCTTCCTCGCCGACCCGGAGTTGCGCTCCGTGCTCGACTTCTCCGAGCCGGTCTGCATCCTGCTCGTCGGGGTGCTGCCTTTCCTACCGGACAGCCCGGAACTGACCGTAGCGATGCGGCGTTTTCACGACATCTCCGCGCCGGGCAGCCTCCTGGTCCTCTCGCACGTCACGGCGAGCGCTCGCGCGCGGCAGTTCGATCGCCTGGTCGACCTGCTCAGCCGCACCGGCACGCCGCTGGCGCCGCGTGACGACGACCAGGTCAATGCCCTGTTTGAGGGCTGGAATCCGATTGAGCCGGGTATCGTGCCCGCCGCCCGGTGGCATCCCGACCCGGGAACGCCGGCCGGCGCCGACCCCGCGTCGTGGTTGACGGTGGCGGGGGTGGCCGTCCGGCGGCAGGGGCCGCTGGGACTTTAATCACGACCCGATTCACGTCACGTTTACGCTCTGTTACCCTGGCCCGGCTTTGTCGCGTGAGGAGAGAACAGTATGCGTAGGAAGCTGGTGGCGGTCGCCACGGCCGGTCTGTTGACCCTGGGTGGCCTAACCGGGTGCGACGACAACGACCCCAGCGCGGCCTCCGGCGGTGGCGGCGCGGACAAGGTCGGCGTGATCCTGCCCGACACCGCGAGCTCGCAGCGCTGGGGCAGTGACGATCCCAAGCTGCTCAAGGCCGCCTTCGAGGCGGCCGACGTGCCTGTCGACATCCGCAACGCCCAGGGCGACGTGAAGCAGTTCGCCCGGATCGCCGACGAGATGATCACCAGTGGCGTCAAGGTCCTGATGATCGTCAGCCTGGACGCGGCCAGCGGAAAGGCCGTGCTCGACAAGGCGCGGGCCGCCGGGGTGAAGACGATCGACTACGACCGGCTCACCCTCAACGGCGACGCGGACTACTACGTCAGCTTCGACAACGTCGCGGTCGGCCGGCTGCAGGGCCGGGGCCTGGTCAAGTGCCTGACCGCCAAGGGCGCCGACCACCCGCGCATCGCGTACCTCAACGGCGCGCCGACGGACAACAACGCGACCCTCTTCAACGAGGGCTACAACGAGGTCCTGCAGCTGCGGTACGACGACGGCACCTACCTCAAGGGCCCGGAGCAGTCGGTGCCCCGCTGGAACAACGACATCGGCCGGTTCATCTTCGAGCAGATGTGGTCGCAGACCGATGGCAAGATCGACGGCGTGCTGGCCGCCAACGACGGCCTCGGCAACGCCGCCATCACCCTGCTCAAGCGCGAGGGCGTGAACGGCACCATCCCGGTCACCGGCCAGGACGCGACAGTCCAGGGCCTGCAGAACATCCTCGCGGGCGACCAGTGCATGACGGTCTACAAGCCGATCAAGAAGGAGGCCGACGCGGCGGCCAAGCTCGCGATCAGCCTGTTCAAGGATCAGAAGCCCACGGACCTCGGCAACCCGGTCAAGGACCCGGAGTCCGGCGGGTACGTGGAATCGGTGCTGCTGCCCCCGACGTCGATCTTCAAGAAGGACGTCAGCAAGGTGATCGCCGACGGCTTCGTCGACAAGCGGACCGTCTGCACCGGGATCTACCTCAAGTTCTGCGCCCCGAACGGCATCGAGTAGCAGCGTCCCCGGCCCGTCCGCCAGCGGGGGGACGGGCGGGACAGGCCGCGACCCTCAGCAGCGCCCCGGCCGGTGTGGCCGACCGTGGCTCCCTCGTCCCCGTCGCCGAGGTCGGCGTCCCGGCGGCCACCGGCGACGGCGGCCGTGCGCACGAACCAGTCCGAGGCGTCGGCGCAGGCCGGCCGGGATCGTCCCACGAGAAGTACATTCGACGAGGCCGGAGAACCAGGCCGGCTTGCCGGTCGTTGACCTCGTCGTGAAGGGAGCATCCCCGGTGGCCCACGATCACGATCCGGGCCGCACGTCGCGGCGCCGCCAGACGGCGATCGCGGCCGGGGTGGCCCTGGCCGTGCCGGCGATCGCCGTGCCGATGGTGTTCGCGGCCCGGGACCGGCCCGCCGCCTCGCCCGCGCCCCCCGTCGCGGCAGCGCCGCCGTCCGTTCCGGTAATCCGGCCGTCGCCGGTCACGGTCGCACCGCGCCTGCGGTCCACGCCGCCGTCCTGGGCGGACGCGCCGAAGGGCATGCCGGACTCGCACGGCTGCCCGGTCACCGCGGACCGCCTGCTGGCCGCGTTGCGCGACAGTGAGGCCTACGGCTCGCTCGCGCCGACGACGGCCCTCAACGGCATCGACTGCTACGGCGGCTACGCGCTGGGCATCACGGATCCGGTGGGCGCGGACCCGGCGACGGTGGTCTTCCGCTACCGGGAGCCGACCAACTCGTGGACGCCGCTCGCGGGCGGCACCTCGGGCCAGTGCGACGGCGTCGTCCCCGAGGTGGTCCGCGCCCACCTGGAGCACTGCTCCTAGCGACCCGCACCGCTCAGGTCATCAGGACGTGCGGCCGGGCGAACCCGTTGAAGCGGGACGCGTAGACGGTCGTGTAGGCGCCGGCCGAGCCGATGAGCACCTCGTCGCCCTCGCGCAGGTCGGCGGAGAGCGGGACGTCCCGCGCGTACGTGTCCTGCCCGTCGCAGGTTGGGCCGGTCACGTGGAAGCGGCGCCGGTTGGCCGAGCCGCGGTTGTCCCAGATCGGATAGTGCAGGCCGCCGCCGGACTCGAGCACCTCCATCATCCCGTTGAAGACACCGAGGTCGGTGTGGATCCAGTGGCCCGAGGGCCGTTGCGCGACACCGATCACCCGGCACCGGAACGTGCCGGCCACGGCGACGATGCAGCGGCCCGGCTCGGCGAAGACCTCCACCGGGTACGGCAACTGGGCGATCCCGGCCGCGGCGGCGCGCCCGAACACGGCCAGCGCGGGCACCGGCCGGTCGTATGACGCGGGGAAGCCGCCGCCGATGTCCACCATCTGCAGGCGGATGCCCGCGCTGACCAGTCTGGACAGCACGGAATAGACATCGGCCAGCGGCGCCTCGAGCGCCGCCGGTCTCAGGGACTGGGAACCGATGTGGAACGTGATCCCGTACGGGACCAGTCCGAGGTCGCGCGCGCGGACGAGCAGGTCGATCGCGCCGCGGACGTCCACGCCGAACTTTCCCTCGCTCGGCACGACGCTGGCCGCGCCGCCGGTGGCGAGCCGGGCGTAGACGCAACTGCCCGGCGCCTCCTCGGCGACCCGGTGCAATTCCTCCCGCGAGTCGACCGCGAACCGGTACACGCCGGCCTGGGCCGCCTGCCTGGTCTGTTCCCGCGCCCGTACCGGATTACTGAAGATCAGATCCTGTCCGCGCACGCCAAGTGCCCTGAGAATCTTGATTTCCTCGATGGATGCGACCTCGAATCGCGATCCCGCACGTTGCAGTACCCGCAGCACGCCGGGATCGTTATTGCATTTTGTGGCATAGAAGGGTCGCACCTGGGGGAATGCGTTTCGGAATTCGTCCAGGGCGGCGAGGATGCTTGCGGCCCTCATCTCGAGCACCGGCGCCCCCGCCTGACGAGGATCGCTGGGGGTTCCGGCCTCCGGATCGGCTTCCGGAGAATGGGGAGATATGGTGCGCAACGGGAGGCCCCTTCACGCTGGGTTATGAATTAACTCCTGAGCGTACACCCCGCATATGGCCTGGTGAATACCTGTGACGTGCCGAGAATCGCCTGCCCAGGGGCCTGAAAGCAGGTTCGGGGCGCCCGGCCGGGCGCCCCCAACATAACTACCCCACCGATCCGATGGTGCGCAAACCGAAGACCGCAGACAAACGATTCACAATCTTGAGA
>NZ_JBEZXZ010000305.1:0-7175 GCF_040638275.1 Actinoplanes sp. NPDC026623
CTGGCCGGCCGGCTGGGGGCCGCCGGCGCGGGCCCGGACACGCCCGTCGCGGTCCTCCTGGCCCGCTCGGCGGACCTGGTTGTCGCCCAGCTCGCGGTGCTGAAGACCGGCGGGTACTACCTTCCGCTGGACACCACCCAGCCGGAGGCCCGGCTGCACCGGTTGCTGCGCGACGCCGGCGTGCGCCACGCCGTCGCCGACGAGGCACCCGGCTGGCTGCCCGGCGACATCCGCGTAGTCGGGGTCGACGACGACGGTGCCGCCGACGCCCCGGCTCCCCGGGCCGCACCCCGGCCGGACGCGGCGGTCTGCCTGATGTACACCTCGGGGTCGACCGGCACGCCGAAGGGCGTGGTCGTCACCCACCGCAACGTGGTGGAGCTCGCCGCCGACCGGCGCTTCGCCACCGGTGCGCACGCTCGGGTGCTGTTGCACAGCGCGCACACGTTCGACGCTGTCACCTACGAGCTCTGGGTGCCGCTGCTGACCGGCGGCACCGTGGTGGTGGCGCCGCCAGGACGGCTGGATCCGGGCGCCCTCCGCACGGCGGTGCGCCAGGGTCGGGTCACCGCGCTCCTGCTCCCGCCCGAGCTGCTCCGGGTGGTGCTGGACCTCGCCCCGGACACCCTCGCCGATCTCCGCGAGGTGTGGCCGGCCGGCGATGTCGTCCCCGCGGAGGTGGTCCGCCGGGTGCTCGCGGCGTACCCCGGGGTGGTGGTGGTCAACGGTTACGGGCCGACCGAGACGACCACCTTCGCGACCGGCCACGAGGTGCGCACGCCGGCGGATCTCGGCCCCGGGTCCGTGCCGATCGGCCGGCCGTTCGACAACACCGGCGCCCACGTGCTCGACGCCCGCCTGCGGCCGGTGCCCGTCGGGTCGGTGGGTGAGCTGTACCTGTCCGGCCCGGGCGTGACGCGCGGCTATCTCCACCAGCCGGCCCGGACGGCGGAGCGGTTCGTGGCCGCCCCGTACGCCGTCGCGCCGGGCGAGCGGATGTACCGCACCGGGGATCTCGTGCGCTGGACCGTCGACGGGGTGCTGGAATTCATCGGGCGGGCCGACAACCAGGTGAAGATCCGGGGCTTCCGGGTCGAGCCGGACGAGGTCGAGGTGGTGCTCGAGGAGTGCCCCGGCGTACGGCGGGCGGTAGTCACCGTCGCACCCGGTCCGGACGGCGCCAAACGACTCGTCGCGTACCTCGTCGCCCCGGGCGGCGACCTCGGCCGGGTCCGCCGGCACGCTCACGCGCAGCTGCCCGGTCACCTGGTGCCGGACGTCTTCCAGCTGATCGACCGGGTGCCGCTCGGCCCGCACGGCAAGGTGGACCGGTCCGCGCTGCCGGCGCCGTCGGCGTCCCGCCGGGAGAGGCGGACCGGCCCGGCCGCCACCCCGCAGGAAGCGGCACTGCGCGGGCTCTTCGCCGAGGTGCTCGGGACGCCGGACTTTGCTGGCGACGACAGCTTCTTCGAGGCCGGCGGCGACTCGCTGCTCGCGATGCGGCTCACCGCGGCGATCGAGGCGAAGCTCGGCCTGCGCATGCCCATCAGCGCGGTCTACGAGGCGCCGACGCCCGCCACGCTCGCCACCGGCCTCGACGGCAGGGTTACGAACCGCGGCATGACCCCGCTGCTGCCCCTGCGCCCGGACGGCGACGGCCTGCCGTTGTTCTGCGTGCATCCGGCCCGGGGCCACGGCTGGTCCTTCGCCGGTCTGCTGCCGCACCTGGCCCCCGGCCGGCCCGTGTACGCGCTCCAGGCGCCCTTCCTCGGCGCCGGTGCCCCGTTGCCGGAGAGCATCGAGGAGCTGGCGGAGGGGTACGTCGACCGGATCCGCGCGGTGCGGCCCCGAGGACCGTACGCGTTGCTGGGCCATTCGTTCGGCGGTCTGGTCGCGTACGAGATGGCAGTGCGGCTGCGCGCGGCCGGGCAGCGGATCGAACTGCTGGGGGTGCTCGACGCCGTCCCGGTGCACCTGATCGGTGAACCCCCGGAGCTGGACTACGAGCTGGTCGAGCAGGTGTCGCTCGGCATCCTGCTGAGTGCCGCTCCCGGGGCTGTTCCGCCGACCGGCCGCCTGCACCGCGACGAGGTCCTCGCGGCCGTCCGGGCCGAGGGCCTGTTCCGCGGGGCGAGCGACAACCGGCTGACCGCGCTGCTCGACGTGTGCTCCCGCCACATCCGCCTCGCGCAGCGCTACCGGCCGCCCCGCTACGACGGCCGGCTGGTGTTGTTCTCGGCCACCGCGCAGCCGGACGGCCTGAGCTCGGCCACCAAGGTGGCAGCCTGGCGGGAGGTGGCCGCGGGCGTCACGCTGCACGAGCTCGACTGCGCCCACGGCGAGGTGCTCGCATCCGGGCCTGCCGCGCAGGTCGCCGCCGTCGTCGACGCGGGGCTGGCCGCGTCCGCCACCGAGGTGAGGGAGCCATGAACCCGTCGGCCGAGTACGAGTTCCCCGTCTCGCCGGGCCAGGCGAGGCTGCTGGTGCTGGATCAGCTGCACCCGGGCAGCGACAATTACCACGTCCCGGTCGCCTTCGCCGTACACGGGGAGTTCGACCTCGACGCGTTCACCGGTGCCCTGGACGCGCTGGTGGCCCGGCACGAGTCGCTGCGCACCGTGTTCCGCGTCCACGGCGCCGGATACCGCCAGGTGGTGCTGGCCGCGGCGCGCGCCGACCTGCGCGTCGTGCCGGCCGGTGAGGCCGGGGACGACGCCTTGACCGCCGAGGCGGCCCGGCCGTTCGACCTCGCGAACGGGCCCCTGCTGCGGTGTGCCGTGTTCGCGCTCGGCGAGGACAGCCACCGGATCGTGCTCACCGCCCACCACCTGATCTGCGACGGGTGGTCGATGCAGATCATGCTCCGCGAGCTCACCGTCGCCTACCGGGCCCGCCGGCGGGGACAGCCCGCCGGATTGGCAGCGCTGCCCGTCCAGTACCCCGACTACGCCACCTGGCAGGCAGCCGCCCTCGCCGAGGGCGGGTACGCCGATGCGATCGGCGCCTGGCGCCGGCTGCTGGACGGCGCGCCCGCCCTGCTGGCCCTGCCGGCCGACCGCCCCAGGCCTGCCGTGCAGTCCACCGCCGGCGGGGTCTGCGGTTTTGTCCTGCCCGCCAGGGTCCAGCAGGCTGTCGCCGCGGTGGCCCAGGCCCGCCGGACCACCCCGTTCGTCGTGCTGTTCGCCGCGTTCAACGCCTTCCTGAGCCGGATCTGCGGCCGCACCGACCTGGTCGTCGGGATCCCGGTCGCCGGTCGTGACCACCCCGATCTGCAGGGCGTGGTGGGCCTGCTGACCAACACCCTGGCGATGCGTACCGACGTATCGGGCGATCCCGGTTTCGCCGAGCTGGTCGACCGGGTCCGGGACCGGATGCGGGCCACCGGGCCGCACCAGGAGGCGCCGTTCAGTGCCGTGGTCGACGCCGTGGTGCCGGACCGTCAGCTGAGTTTCGACCCGCTCGTGCAGGTGGTGTTCGCCTTCGACGACGAGACCGACCTGGGGCTGGAGCTGCCGGGTGCCCGCGTCGAGCGGATCGGGCTCCCGGCGGCAACCGCAAAGTTCGACTTCATGGTGTACGTGGAGCGTTTTGGTGCCGAGTTGGCAGCGGCGTTCCATTACCGGTCGGACCTCTTCGACGCCGCCACCGTCCAGGCGTGGGCGCGCAGCTTCGTGGTCCTGCTCGAGCACCTGACCAGCCGGCCGGCCGAGCCCGTCAGTGCCGCCGATCTGCTGGGCCCGGATGACCGCGAGCTGATCGTGCGCGAGTGGAACCGGACCGAGGAGGCCGTCCCGGACCGACTCGTGCCGGACCTGATCGCCGAGCGCGCCGCGCAGTGTCCCGCCGCGATCGCGGTGGTCTGCGGGCCGGACCTGGTGACGTACCGGGAACTGATGGTGCGGGCGGACCGGATCGCCGCCGCGCTGCGGGCGGCCGGGGTGGGCCCGGAGGTCCCGGTCGGCCTGTGCCTGCCCCGGTCGGCCGAGATGGCGATCGCGGCGCTCGCCGTCCTGCGGGCCGGTGGCGCGTACGTTCCCCTCGATCCGCAGCAACCGCCGGCCCGGCTCCGGCAGCTGCTCACCGGCGCCGGCGCGGCGCTCGTGCTCGCTAACGAGCAGACCGAGCGCCAGGTGGGTGCCCTGGGCCGGCCGATGGCGGTGCTGGCCGGCGGAGCCGCGGACCTCGTCGTCCCGCCACCGAGGCGGCCGGCGCCGGCCACCACGGTGCTCGCGTCGGCCAACACCGCGTACATCCTGTTCACGTCGGGCTCGACCGGGCCGCCGAAGGGTGTCGCCGTCGAGCACCGGGCGCTCACCAACCTCGCCACCGCGGTCCGTCGGCAGTTCCCGGTCACCGCCGGGGACCGGGTTCTGCAGTACGTGGCGTTCAGCTTCGACGTCGCCGTCGCCGATCTCTTCTTCACCTGGGTGGCGGGGGCCGAACTGCACATCGCCGGCGAGCACGAGCGGCTCGGCGACGCGCTGGCCCGGCGGCTGGGCGAGTCCGGCATCACGTACGCCTTCCTGCCTCCCGCGGCGGCCATGTCGATGCCCCGCCCGCCGGACGGACTGCCGGCGTTGCGCACCATGGCGATCGGTGGTGAGCCCTGCCCGGCGGAACTGGTCGAGCGGTGGGCGATGTCCGGCCGCCGGCTGCTGGACGCGTACGGGCCGGCGGAAGCGACGGTGTATGCCACCACCGCGCTGCTGTCCGCCGGCGAGCCGGTGGTGATCGGCCGGCCGGTGGCGAACACGCGCGCCTATCTGCTCGACGAGCGGCTGCGGCCGGTGCCGGCCGGTGTGGTCGGCGAGATCTACCTGGCCGGTGCCGGGCTGGCCCGGGGCTACGTCAACCGGCCGGCCCGGACGGCGGAGCGCTTCGTCGCCGATCCGTTCGGCCCGCCTGGCACCCGCATGTACCGCACCGGCGACCTGGGCCGCTACGACACCGGCGGGGTCCTCGCCTATCTGGGCCGGGTCGACACCCAGGTGAAGCTGCGCGGCTTCCGGGTCGAACTCGGCGAGATCGAGACCGCGCTGGCCGCCCACCCGGACGTCGGCGTCGCCGCGGTCGCCCTGCGGGAGAGCGCCGGGACGCCCCGGCTGGTGGCGTACGTGGTCGCTGCCGGCGCCGAACCGCCCGGCGTGAGCACACTGCGTGCCTGGCTCGCTGGACGGCTGCCCGGCTACATGATCCCGGAGCACATCGTGTGCCTCGGCGAGCTTCCCGTCGGCAACACCGGCAAGGTCGACCGGGACCGGCTGCCCGACCCGCCCGCCACCCGGCCCGAGCTGGAACGGTCCTACGTGGCCGCGACCACCCCCGTCGAGCGCGGGATCGCCGAGCTGTGGGCCGGCGTGCTCGGCGTTGACCCGGTCGGGATCCACGACAACTTCTTCGACCTGGGCGGCAACTCGATCGGGCTGCTCGCTGTCCTGGCCGGCCTCCGGGACCTGGGCCATCCGGGCCTCACCATGGTGGACCTCTTCCGGCACGGCACCGTCGCCGCGCTCGCCGGTCACCTGGACCGCTCCGGGAAGCCCGGCCCCGGTCGCGACCCCGGAAGCAGCCGTGGCGCGGATCGGCGGCGCCGCGCCGCGGTGTTGTCAACTCAACGAGGAAAGGCGGCGCGCGGTGAATGACGCATCTGCGGTGGCGGTCGTGGGGATGAGCGGCCGGTTTCCGGGCGCTCGCGACCTGCCGGAATACTGGACGAACCTGAGCGCCGGTGTCTGCTCGATCCGGGACTTCGACCGGGACGAGCTGATCGCCGACGGTGTCGACCCGCACGAACTCCGCCAGCCCGGATACGTGCCCGCGAAGGGTTACCTCGCCGACGCGGACCGGTTCGAGGCGCAGCTGTTCGGCTTCAACGGCACCGAAGCGGCGGTGCTGGACCCGCAGCACCGCCTGCTGCTGGAGGCGGCCTGGAGCGCGCTGGAGGACGCCGGGTACGACCCCCGGCAGGCACCGGGCCGCACCGGCGTCTACGTCGGCGGAAGCCCCACCGAACACCAGCTGGCGGCCGGCACCGACCGCCGGCTGCGGAGCGAGCTGGGCGGAATGCAACTGCGGATCCTGACCGACCGCGAGTTCCTGGCCGGCTGGGTCTCCTACCGGTTGGGTCTGACCGGGCCCAGCCTGACCGTCCAGGCCGCCTGCGCCACCTCGCTGACGGCGGTGCACCTGGCGGCGCAGGCGCTGCTGCTGGGGGAGTGTGACACCGCCCTGGCCGGTGGGGTCTCGGTCGACGCGGTCGGCAAGCGCGGCTACGTGTACCGCGAGGGCGGCATCTTCTCACCGGACGGGCGGTGCCGTCCCTTCGGCGAGAAGGCCGCCGGGACGGTGGCCGGCAGCGGCGTCGGGGTGGTCGTGCTCCGCCGGCTGGCGGACGCGCTCGCCGACGGGGACCCGGTCCGGGCGGTCATCCTGGGCTCCGCGGTCACCAATGACGGCTCGGCGAAGGTGGGCTTCACCGCCCCCAGCGTCGACCGGCAGACCGAAGCCATCACGGAGGCGTGGGCGGCGGCCGGCCTCGAGCCTGCCGCCGCGCAATATCTCGAGATGCACGGCACCGCGACAGCCCTGGGAGATCCCGTCGAGCTCGCTGCGGCCGCGGCCGCGGTGGGTCACCCGTACGGCGGACCGTGCCGGATTGGCTCGGTCAAGTCCAACATCGGCCACCTGGACGCCGCGGCGGGCGTGGCGAGCCTGATCAAGGTGGTGCTCATGCTGGGCCACCGTGAACTGGTGCCGACGGCCAACGTCACCGACCCGCACCCCGACCTCGTGTCGACCCACTCCGGGACCTTCGAGCTGGTCGGCGGAGAACGGCAGTGGGAGCCGCCGGGCGCGGGCCCCCGCCTGGCCGGTGTGTCGGGGGTGGGCATCGGCGGTACCAACGTCCACGTCGTCCTCGCCGAGGCCCCCGGAACGTCCCGGCCCGCACCGCCCGAGCGGGTGGAGCTTATCCCGCTCTCCGCCCGCACCGACGGGCAGCTGCGCGCCGCGGCCGGCCGGCTGGCGGCCGCCCTGCGCGCGCCGGACGCGCCCGCCCTGGCCGACGTGGCTCACACCCTCCACACTGGGCGGGCCCCGCTGGCCTGCCGGGGGTACGTGCTGGCCGGCTCGGTCCCCGAGGCGATTGAGGCGTTGACGGCCCTGGCCGAGAGCGG
>NZ_JBEZXZ010000306.1:0-7174 GCF_040638275.1 Actinoplanes sp. NPDC026623
GGGCCGGTGGCCCGGGCCGCCGGGATTCCGGCGGCCGTCTCGGTGTTGTCTCTCAGGGCTGCGGGCGATCCACCTCGCCGCGCCACTCGCCCGTCTCCACTCCACCTCGGCCCTCGATGAACTCCTTGAACCGCCTCAGGTCGCCCTTGACCTGCCGGTCAAGGAAACCGAGCTTGTTGCCCGCCTGCTCGACGATGCCGTCGGGCTCGAGTTCCATCTGGACCGTCACCCGGGTGTGTGCGGCGTCGAGGCGGTGGAAGGTCACGACGCCGGCCTGCCGGCTGCCCTCCACAGACGTCCACGCCACCCGCTCGTCGGGCAGTTGCTCGGTGATCCGGGCGTCGAACTCCCGCTTGACGCCGTCGATGTTGGTCTTCCAATGGGTGGTGCTGTCGTCGAGCTGGTGAATCTCCTCCACACCGCTCATGAAGCGGGGGAAGTCCTCGAACTGGGTCCACTGGTTGTACGCGGTGCGTACCGGCACATTGACGTCAACGGACTCGGTCACGGTACTCACAATGTATTCCTTCCTGTTTCCGGCCATTGCCGGCCGCGATGCGATCAGCGCTCGAGCGCGGGCCAGATCCCGGTCACGGTCCGGTAGGGGGTGTCCGGTGGGAGCTGCTCCAGCGGCGGGCCCCGCCCCGTCCGGCACCAGGCTCCCGAAGGGCCGGGCCGCTCCGACGGCTCGGCCATGGTCTGGACTGCGTCCTGGTCCTCGCAAGCCAGCTGCTCGTCCAAGCGAGCCATGCATTCGTGGTGCCCGCAATGCCCGACGCTAAACCGTCCTCAACGCCACCGCCGGAGCGTCTCCAGGAGGTGGAGCGAGGTGCGGATGCCTACAGGGCTGAGGCCCGACCATTAGCGTCGGAGTGAGAGGTGTGCCGGGAGTGTTCCGCGCTCGGCCAGGCGGCGTAGAGCCTCGACGTTCCGCCCGGAAGGAGCAGATCGTTGACCTTGTTTCGGAGCAGTGCAGCGGACCCGACCGGAACTCCTCGTACATGGTCACGCGGGTCTCGCCCGCATTGATGGGCTCGAGCGTGATTCGGACGACGGCCTCACCCAGCGGCCAGATCCCGGCGCAGCGCGAGCCCCCGCCCCGGATCGAGGGCGATTACGGTCGACGTGTCCTTAATCGAGAACGGCCACGGACCGACCTTGTGGTGCAGACGCGAGTCCGGCTGGGGCCACGAGGCCTCGACGTCACGGATGTGGGCCGTTCCTACGACCCAGTCGCTGTATGTCCAGCCGTCGGCCAGAATCCCGTACACCTGTTCGGCCGCGGCGGTTATCGTGCGGGTCACCTTCGCCATGACTGTCGGTTATCCAGGTATCGGTGCAGCTAACGCGTGATCGGCAACGGTCGCCGGCGTGACCAGGCAAACGGTCCGGGCCCGAGGCTTAGCGGCCGTCGGCGCGGCGGTCGAGTTTCATTGCCGTCAGTCGGGGAATCACCGACCTGACGGAAACACGCCGGCAGTACACGCACGTACGCAGCAGACAGCCAGTCGACCCAGGCGGCGCCGAGCCCGCCATCGGAGAGTGGCCGACGGGATTCACGGGAGGCCGTTATGGCGCGCAAGAGGACCAAGATCGCGTACAAGCCGGTCGGGTGGCTCGCCGGCGCCGGGGCCGGTGCGGCGGCCGGGCTGCTTTTCAAGCAGGTGTGGAAGCTGGTCGGGCGTGACGAGGACGCTCCGAACGCCACCGACGAGAACCGGGGGTGGGGAGAGATTCTGCTCGCGGCCGCGCTCCAAGGCGCGATCTTCGCGTCGGTCAAGGCCGCCGTCGAACGGGCCGGTGCCACCGGCGTCCGCAGTGCCACGGGCGAATGGCCCGCCTGAACGCCCTGCACGCGGCGAAGAGAACGTGCGGCGGTGTGGCTCAGGTGGCCGCAGGCCCGTTTCCTCGCCGGCCGGGTGCTCCACCCTGCGCGGCGCTGCGCTGGTCGACGTACCGGCGACCGGCGGCGAAGAGCACGGAGACCGGGGCCTGATGCTGGCGGCCCGGCTCGGTTTCCTGGGCGCCCGGCGCAATGCCGTGCTGCTGCGCCGGGAGCGCCGGATGGTCGCCGTGACCCGCCTCGCCCGGCAGGTGCGACGCCGTCCCTGAGCGGGTAAGAGGCTGTCGCACCGACGACCGCGGGAGGCGACGTGAGCGTGATCGTCCTATTGCCCGTCTACCGGCCGGGGCAGCGGCTGCTGTCCCTGATCACCGATCTGCTGGGGTACGACCCGAACCCGATCGGCGTGGTGGTCATCGACGACGGCAGCGGGCCGTCCGCCGACGCCGTGCTGACGGCCGTGCGTGATTTGGGTTGCACCGTGCTGCGCCGCCCCGACAACGAGGGCAAGGGCGTTGCCCTGAAGCGCGGTTTTCGCCATGTGGCCGCCGCTTATCCGGGTGTCGACGTGGTGACCGCCGACGGCGACGGGCAGCATCGGGCCGCCGACATCCGCGCCGTGGCCGAGCGGTCCGGCCGCGGCAGCGTTGTGCTCGGCGCGCGGCGCTTCGACCGGATGCCGCTGCGCAGCCGCGTCGGCAACGTCGCCGTCGATCTGCTGTTCCGGGGCGTCACCGGCCGCGCGCTCACCGACACCCAGACGGGGCTGCGGGCGTACCCGGCGGGCCTGCTCACGTGGTTGTCCACGTTTCCCGGCGAGCGGTTCTAGTACGAGATGAACGTGCTACTGGCGGTTGTCGGCGGCGGTTTGCGCATCGAGGAGGTGTCGATCCCGGCTACCTATCTGGACGGCAATGCGGCGTCGAACTTCGGCAGCCTCGCCGATTCGGCGCGTGTCCTGCATAGCCTGGCACGCCACGCCGTCGTCCAGGTTCGAATAGCGAAGAAACGGCCCGCGTCTCGGCCGCGTTGATGTATCGCCGGCGGGCGACGTCAATGGTCGGACCGCTCGTCGTAGCGGTCGCGGCCGACCCCGCCGCCGGCCGGTGCGGGTCAGAGGATCGGCTTGCCGCCGGTGACGGGGATGATCGCCCCTGAGATGTAGCTGGCCTCGTCGGAGGCGAGCAGGACGTAGACCGGTGCGACCTCCTTCGGTTCGCCCGGCCGGCCGAGTGGGATGTTCTGGCCGAATTCCGCGACGTGGTCGGGTGGCATGGTGGAGGGGATCAGCGGTGTCCAGATCGGGCCGGGTGCGACCGCGTTCACGCGGATGCCGCGGTCGCCGAGCAGCTGGGCAAGGCCGGCGGTGAAGTTGGCGATCGCGCCTTTGGTGGTGGCGTAGGGCAGCAAGGTGGGCTTGGGCTGGTCGTAGTTGACCGAGCTGGTGTTGATGATCGAGGCACCCTCGCCCAGGTGTGGCAGGGCCGCCTGTACCAGCCGGAACATTGCGGTGATGTTGGTGTCGAAGGTGTGCTGCCACTCCTCGTCGGTGATCTCCTCGACGGTCTCGTGGGTCATCTGGAAGGCGGCGTTGTTGACCAGGACGTCGACGCCGCCGAGTTCGCGGACGGTCTGGTCGACGACAGCCTGGCACTGCTCACGCCGGGTGAGGTCGCCGGGGATCAGCACGGCCCGGCGGCCGGCCTTCTCGACCAGGGCGGCGGTCTCGCGGGCGTCTTCGTCCTCGCTGAGGTAGGAGATCGCGACGTCGGCGCCTTCGCGGGCGAAGGCGAGGGCGACGGCACGGCCGATACCGCTGTCGCCGCCGGTGATGAGTGTCCGCTTCCCGGTGAGGCGGCCGCTTCCGCGGTAGCTGTCCTCGCCGTGGTCGGGCTGTCGGCGCATCTGCGTCGTGCTGCCGGGCGGTTGCTGCTGGGGTTCGTGGTCGGTCATCGTGTCTTCCCTCGTGATCGTCGGTCGCCGGGATTTCCGCGTGTCCTCGGCGTTCCCCGTACGCGGGAGCGGAAACCCGGCGCCGCCAGCGGGGGCGCACTCGCGGCCGGCGTTGTCGCCGGCATGGCCGCGCCGGTCGGTGCGGTGCGCTCGCCGGGTACCGCGCGGCCCTCGACCGTTGCCCGGTCAGAGCCGGTTCGGACCCGGCGGGGTTTGGTCGCCCCGATGCGGGAAGCGCCCGAGATCGCCAGGGTCCCGGAGGACTGGACGTCGGTCGGTTCGCTGGCGTCCCTGCCCGACGGCAGCCCGGCGGTGCGTACGGTCGGAGACGTGCCGGTCCTGATCTACCGCCGCGGCGATCAGGTGTCGGCGTTGATCGAGCGGTGCGGACACGAGACCGGTCCGCTGAGTGAGGGTGAGGTGACCGGCTCGGGCGCCGACGCTCGGCGAGCGTGTCGGGGCCGCGGAATGCCGTCGCTCGGTGACCTCCTGCTCCGGGCCGGCGGTGCAACCCGTCATGCACGTGCCTGGCCGTCGAGGGCAGCACGTGAACGCCGCGGTGGACGCTCGGACGGCGATGGATCTGCGGTTCTCGCTCGGTCGACGGCACCGCACAGCCAGCCGTCACCGCAACCGACCCGGTCGGACGCAGGCTCTGGCATCGTTACCCCCGGTGAGGCTCGGCTCGGCGGGCCGAACTCGCCCGCGAATCGGAACCGTCGCCCTCAGGCTATCGCCGGCGCCGAATGCGCAAACCCGCAAACAGTACGCCGGTGATGTTGTCCGGTAGCAGCCCAGACCGGCATCAGACGGCGACTCACATATGGTGTCGGATGGTTTGTCAGATGAAAGGTGCGTCTGACCGAGCCCGCACCGACATTGGGCCCGACGTCGCGCCGGGAAAGGCCGCCATGAGCACACCGTTCAGCATGACTAAACATCCTGTAGAGCCAGGCATCACCCGTCTGGCGGTGACCGGTGACGTGCAGACGGCGACCAGCGCCGCCCTGCGCGAACTGATCCTCAACGCCCTGGACGCCAACGACCTGCACGAAATCGTCATCGACATAGGCGCCGTACCGCTGCTGGACTCCGCCGGCATCGCCGCGCTGATCGCCGGGCGCAACACTGCCGCCGCACGCGGCATCGGTTACCAGATCATCAACTACCAGCACCTGATCCACCGGGACTCCCAGACCACGAACGTCCCCACCTTCGGCGCCGACCCCGCCACCGCCACGCCCACGAGAAGCCACCATGAGAGCCCGAGACGATCGCATCCACCACGACATACCCCGCCGTGATGGGTGAACTCGACATCGCCACCCAGCTCGATTCCCACCGATTACGCCAGAGACGCCGCAGGACGAGCGTGTGCGGCGATCAGTTCCTGGCCCGAGGGAACCGAAACGAGCCGAGACGACCTCGATCGGCGCACCGTCGCCGGCGACCAGGTCAGCTTGCCGGAAGCCGTCCTCGCGAGCGGCGGTCCGGCTGAGCCGCCGCCTGCCACCGCGATCGCCGTCACCGGTCAGCCTCCGTCCACGGCGGCCAGGGATCTGGGCGGCACCGCGTGCACCGTGTGAACGGGTGTCAGCGCCACGACGGATCCGTTGGCGGTGGCCACCAGGCCGGCCAGATCATTGACCCAGAGAAGCTGGACCAGCACGGCGAGCGCATCCGTACCGAAGTCCACGAGGGCGGCTACATCATCGACGTCCGTCTCGGTGATCAGCCCGGAGGGCAACCCGCTGAAGCCGGCGCGACCCTCGGCGAGGCCGGGCACGTCATCGATCTCCATCGAGCATGCTCGACCGGCGGCATCTGTTCGAATGACCAGGACGTCGACGACCCGCAAATGATCGAGTTCGGTCAGCTGGTCGAGCGCTGCTCGCACGCCGTCTTTCAGGTCCGCCGCGGGGAACGTCAGAATGATGAGTTCCACCGGACCCAATGCCATGACGTAACCGTCACCTATCTCCTGTGGCGGCATCGTCCGCCAGGATAAACGGACAATTAGTTGGGCACGCAGGCCTTCGTCATGGAGATGCGTCGCAATTCCTCTCCGGCGACAATTCTACGTTCTGCTCGTCGAGGCCGAACAGGGAACGCCGGAGACCACATGATTCCCACGATCTCAGCCTCGTCGGCCGTCGGGATCAACGATACGCACACTGCCGAGTCGATCGTCCATCTCGGTCACCCGCATCGTAACCGACCGGCGACAGCGCAGATCGATATGAACGCGAACCCGGCCGAGCCGATGTGTTCGACGCCCGCTACCTGGACGGGCAGACCGTCCGGGAACCATGCGTTACCGCGACGCCTGTTTTGGCCTGAGCGTGACTGGTCAACCGGGTGACGTTCAACATTCGGCGCCGCGGGTACTCCCCGTTCGCAGAAGGGAGAACCGCCATGACGAACGCACAATCGCCACAGGCCCTGCCCATCGCGGTCCCGCTGGCCGCGGAACTGACCGAGGAGGAGACCAAGGCCGGTGGGCCGGTGGAGACCGGTCCTACCGTGGGTGCCTCCGACGCGGAGGCCGATGCGGCTCGATCCGGTGGTGACGCCGACCTCGCCGATCCCACCCGCGACTCCGACGGAACCCCCGTAGGCGAGGCCGATCTGGAGGCCGACCGACGCGGCTCGGCGACCGGTTGACCTTCGTTGCGGGTCGCTGGTTGCGACGCACACGCGTCGAGGCCTGGGGTGATGGCTGGTGTCGCCTCCGCTGTGGGGGCGGCATCGCCGCGATCGTGTAGCTCGGTGACCGGCTGAGAAAATCTATGACGGATGCGCTAGACATCCTCCCGAACTTCGGCTAACGTTCCTCCCGTTGACATCAGAGGTCGCGGACAACGCTGACGAAGCAGACCGGGCGTTAAGCAGGGCCCGAACCATTTCGTGGCTCGCTCGGCACAGCGGTGGGGGTGTTTGCACCGCCGCACGCGGTTGGGTAGTGGAAGTGGAAGGTAAGACCCTGACGTAATTCCAGGTCGGGGCGGGGTGGACGGGGCGATGCTGGTTCGGGCCCGGTCTGCCGGGACGGTTCACCGCACGGGTGCGAGGCCATGAGGTCGCGTGGGGCTTCGACACCGGTGGACGGCACCACAGATATCTGAAGCAGAGGAAAGGGAGGGCTGAACCACCGTTGGATCGCCCGCCGCCAGGACACGATTTCGGTTCTGGGAGTGGACACCGCAGTTCCCCTCGAACGAGAGGTGGTCTCCGGTCACGCTTATGCGATCCTCGCACCCTCAGCCGCCGATGGCGGCAGGTGCGGATACGACAACCCGACGAACCTGTCGGCAGATGGTGTTTAACCCGAAACCCTGGGCCCCGGCGCGAAAGCGCCGGGGCCCTCGTCATGGAGAG
>NZ_JBEZXZ010000307.1:0-7171 GCF_040638275.1 Actinoplanes sp. NPDC026623
GCCACCGCGAGGATGTCGGCCCGCGCCAGCAGTTCGCGCCCGGCGCGGCTCAGCCCGACGGCGGCGAACGACAGGTCGAAGACCGGGCCGCCGAAGACCGCGCGGTACGTCGCCAGCCCGGCCCGCCCGCCGCTGGGCGGCACCAGCACCGCGACATGCGTCATCGTCGTCATCCGCGGAACAGCCGATCGGGTACGGCGTCCGCGATCGCCTGGTAGCCGGCGGGGTTGAGGTGCAGATGATCCCCGGTGTCGAACGCCGGCAGCAGCCGCCGGCGCCCGATCGGGTCGCGGACCGCGGCGTCGAAGTCGAGCACCGCGTCGAAGCGCCGCGAGCGACGGATCCAGTCGTTGACGGCGCGGCGGGTGCCCTCGCGCAGCCCGTCCGCGTCGTCGTAGCCGGTGTTGCCGCCGAACGGGGTCACCGTCGCCCCGTACACCTCGATGCCGCGCGCGTGGGCCCGCGTGACGATCTGGTCGTACGCGACCACCAGGTCCTCGCCGACCCGGCGCTGCGCCTCCGGCGTCGCCGCGGCCGTACCGATGTCGTTGACGCCCTCGAAGACGATCAGCCGGTCGGCGCCGCCCACCGCGAGCACGTCGCGGTCCAGCCGGGCCAGGGCGTTCGGGCCGAGGCCGTCCTGCAGCACCCGGTTGCCGCCGGCCGCCTGGTTGAGCACCGCGACGTCGCGGCGCCCGGCCAGCCGGGCCTTCAGCCGGTCCGGCCACCGGTCGTTGCCGTTGGTCGTGGAGCCGCGCCCGTCGGTCAGCGAGTCGCCGAGCACCACGGTGGCCGTGCCGGCGGTGTACACCTCCACCCCGCTGAGGAGATACCAGTGGTCGGCCCGGGTGGCACCCGGCAGGTCCTCGTCGGACCGGTGGTCGCCGCGCAGCAGGTACGAGGTCGTCCGCGAGCCGGGGTGCGAGGTGAGCGCCACCGAGGCCTGGCCGGTGGCCAGGTAGGCGGTGACGGTGAGGTTGGTCAGCGCCGGCACCGCGAGGTCGATCGGATCGGAGACCACCTGCGCGCCGACCGGCACGGACGCCTCCGCCCGGCCGGAGAAGGTGACCGCGCGCGCCGTGCCCGGCCGGATCGCGGAGACCCCCGCGGCACCGTCGAGCGGCCACGCGACGGTGACGCCGGTGATCGGCAGGACCGCGCCGCCGAAGGCGTTCGAGAAGCGCAACCGCACCGACGAGCCGCCGATCGAGGTGTGCACGGTCTGCCGCAGGGTGGTGTCGGCCAGCACCACGCCGTCGCCGGTGAACGGCGCCGGCGGCAGGTTGCCCGGCTCGGTCAGCTGCGGCATGGACACCCAGGTGTGCAGCCAGCCGCGCTCGGGCCGCGGCCCGCCCCCGTGGGCGGTGGCCGCGGAGGCCGCGGAGACGGCGGCGGCCGCGCCCAGGCCCAGAATCGATCGGCGGTTCATCGGATCCTCCGGCTCTCGGGCGGGCCGAGGTAGCTGTACTTGACTCCCCCGGTGTCGACGATCAGGCGCTGCACGATCACGGTCGGGTCCACCATCCAGAACTTGAGGGTGTGCACGCCCGCGGTGGCGACCGTGTGCGTGGTGGTCGTGACGTTGGCGTTGTCGGAGGTGTTGCGCTCCCACTGCCGGTTCATCGTGGTGTCGTTGGCGCCGGTCGCCGTCGTGATGTTCACCGTCTGCGGCGCGTCGCCGTCGAGCGAGACCGCGTACTTGAGACCGTCCGTGGGCCGCACGTTGTTGCGCGGCGACAGCACGGCCGTGACCTTGACCGGGCCGGTGCTGGTCAGCGTCATCGGGTACTCGAGCCGGGCACCCGCGCCGCCCAGCGGCGTCATGCCGTTGCCGGTCTTGCCGATGCCCGGCAGCAGCCGCCAGTCGCCGACGGCCCGGCCGTAGTGGTCGGCCTCCA
Organism: Actinoplanes sp. NPDC026623; assembly: GCF_040638275.1. Taxonomy (NCBI): domain Bacteria; kingdom Bacillati; phylum Actinomycetota; class Actinomycetes; order Micromonosporales; family Micromonosporaceae; genus Actinoplanes; species Actinoplanes sp. NPDC026623. The sequence continues at coordinate 1,899 of NZ_JBEZXZ010000307.1, forward strand.
TCGCGACGTAGCCGTTCGCCTCGACGAAGCCGCGGGGCCGCAGCACCGGGTTGTCGATCGGGGCCTGGACCACGGTGCTCGCGCCCTGCGGCCCGGTCACGGTGATCGGCACGGTGGTCCGGCCCTTCGGCGCGCGGGACCAGTCGACCCGCACGGTCGCCCGGACCTGCTTGCCGACTCGGCCGGCCGCCGGCGTGACGTGCACCCACGGCACGGCCGGGCTGATCCGGTACGCGAACGGCGTCGCACCCGTGTTGAACACGTCGATGAACTGGGCGGGCTGCGCCTGGTACGGGCTGAACGCGGGCAGGTTGACCGGGTCGCCGCCGTCGAGCGCGACGCCCATCCCCGCCGCCTGCGGCACCTCGATCCGCTGCAGGTACGGGTAGATCTCGTCCGGCAGCGCCACGTTGTCCTTCTCCGGCTGCTGCCACGGCGCGTTCGGGCCGTACCGGGCCACGTTGCCGTACCCGATCTTGGGTTGCAGCTGCCAGTTGTGCCACTTGCCGCCGGCCAGCGCGGTGTTGTAGTGCGCGTTGAGCGCCTGGTCGTCGGCGAACCGCGCCTCGGCGACGTCGGCGAGGTCGTTGGTGGCGGCGCGGCCCTGTGCGGCGTACAGGATGTTGGTGAACTCCGCGCGGCGCAGCGCGTAGAGGTTGGCGGTGGCCTTGACCTGGTAGTAGACGAGCTGGAAGTAGGCGTCCTGCCAGGCCGCCGGCACCGCGGCCCTGATCCTGTCGGCGCGGGCGCCGAGCCGCTGCCACTCGGCGGTGACGCGGTCCATCTCGCCGTAGTCGGTGAGGCTGAACGGGCTCGCCTGGTCGTCGTAGCTGATCTGCGAGGTGACGGGGTCGATGGTGATCCGCCGGTTCAGCAGCTCGGGCTTGCGCCGCGACTGCAGGTGGCCGTAGTCGCCGAGCAGGTCCGCGATGCCGGCGGCGAGCCCGGGCCCGAAGTTCTGCGCGGCGTAGCCCCGCTCCCACGCGGAAATCCGCGACAGCGGGATCGCGCTGGGGTTCCAGGCGTAGTCGAGGAAGAACTGGGTCGGCTCCTCCTCGTTCTTGAGGTCGCCGACGTTGACCATCCACAGCCGGTCCACCCCGGAGCGGTACGCGAGGTTGAGCTGCTCCCAGGTGTTGGTGAGATTGACCGTGTCGGCCCACTTGTAGTTGCGGCCGCCGCCGACGTAGTCGAAGTGGTAGTACATGCCGTACCCACCGGAGCGGGCCGGCAGCGACGCGTCCGGGAGCTTGCGCAGGTTGCCCCAGTTGTCGTCGCAGAAGACCACGGTCACGTCGTCCGGCGGCCGGTAGCCGCCGTCCCAGTAGCGCTGGACCTCCTTGTAGAGGGTCTGCACCTGCGGGGCGCCGATCAGTCCGGTGTCGCGCAGGATCTGCCGCTGGGTGTCGATGATCGAGTCCATCAGGTCGATGCCGTCGCCGTCGGGCAGGCTGACGTCGCCGTTGCCCCGCATGCCGAGCGTGATGACGCCCTCGATCTTCTGATCGGCCATCCGCTGGGCGCCGTCGCGCCAGTACGCCTTGATGGCGTCCGGGTTGCGCCGGAAGCTCCACTCGCCGGTGCCGGCCGGATGCCGGTTCCACTCCTCGATGCCGCGCATCATCGGCGCCTCGTGCGAGGTGCCCATGACGACGCCGTAGTAGGAGGCCGTGGCGTGGTTCTGCGGGTCGTCCTCGGCGAACGCGCGCCCCCAGACGGCCGGCCACAGGTAGTTGGCGCGCAGCCGCAGCATGGTCTCGAAGACCTTGGCGTAGTAGGCCGCGTTCAGCCCGCCCGGATAGCCCGGCGCCTTGCCGGGCCCGAAGTAGCCGGGCGCCCAGGTGCCGGTTGCCGGGTTCTCGTCGTTGATGAAGAAGCCGCGGTACTTGACCGCCGGCGTGCCCTGGGTGTGGCGCCCGGGCAGCACGTAGACGGCGTCCTGGTGGCGCACCGGCACGTCGTCCCAGAACCGCCACGGCGAGACGCCGAGGCGCTTGGACAGGTCGTAGGCGCCGTAGATGGTGCCGCGCTGGTCGCTGCCCGCGATGACGAACGCCCGGCGCACCCCCGGCAGCGGGTTGTCGACGACCTGCTCGACGGTCGTCTCCCACCGGCCGGCGAGGCCGCGGACGTCGAGCTTGCCGTCGGCTACGAGGCGGTCGATCAGCGGGCTCTTGCCGAGCGTGCCGACCAGCACCGGGTCGCGCCCGCCGGGTATCCGGTCGTGTGCGACCACCGGCGTGACCCCGGTGACCGCCGCGATGTCGGACTGCAGGTCGTCGAGGACCCGGATGACCCCGGCGTGGTCGCCGGCGCTGACCACCAGCGGGGCCGCGCGTCCGCCGGCGACGAGCGGGAAACGGCCGCGGCCGGGCAGCGCGGAGACGTAGCTGCCGCGGTCCGCCGCCGCAAGAGCGTCATCCGGTACGGCCTGAGCGCCGGCCGGCACCGCGACGAACAGCGGCGCGGCGAGCGCCGCGAGGGCGAGAAGTGCCTTCATGGGTACGCCGTCCCTATCGGAGGATTCGCAGCGGAACCGCGGCCGCCAGCACGGCCATGCCCGCATCGTTGGGGTGCAGGTGGTCGCCGCTGTCGTAGGCGGGGTCGAGCCGCAGGGGGTCGGTGCGGTCGCGGATCGCGGCGTCGAAGTCGATCGCCGCGTCGTACTCGCCGCCGGTGCGGATCCAGCGGTTGAGCCGCGCGCGTTTGCGTTCGTTCTCCTCGGAGTAGAAGCCGAGGGTGTCGCCCTTGAACGGCAGCAGCGTGGCGCCGTAGGCCCGCAGCCCGGCCTGGTGTGCGCGGGCGATCAGCTGCCGGTGCCCGGCGATCAGGTCGTCCGCGGTGACGGTCTCGTCGGCGGGTGCCGTCGTGCCCGGGTGGCCGAGGTCGTTGATGCCGAGCAGCACGATCAGGAAGCGGGCGCCGGGCTGGGCGAGCACGTCGCGGTCGAAGCGGCGCAGCGCGCTGTGGCCGAAGAACGCCGCGTAGGCCTCGGCGTCGCTGCCCGGTGCCGGGTTGGGGTCGTGCAGCAGCCGGTTGCCCGAGACGCCGAGGTTGACCACCCCGCGATCGAGGTGGGCGTCACGCAGCCGCCGGGCGAGCAGGTCGGGCCACCGGTGGTTGAGGTTCGCCACGGTGTTGGCGCCGTTGGTGATGGAGTCGCCGAGCGCGACGACCGCACCGGCCCGGCCCGCGACGCTCACGCCCGAGAGGAACAGGTTCTGCCCGAGCACCTCCGTCGGCGTGATCGTCCGGGCCGCCGTGACGTTGCCGGCCGCGATCGCATTGTCCTGAAAGGAGAACGCGGCGAGGGTGGTGACCGGGGTCCGCCGCGGCAGGTGGATGCTGACCGTCAGTTCCGTGCCGGCCGGGACGTCCAGCCGCACCGGGTCGCTGACCAGCGGCGCGCCGGCCGGGATCGTCGTCGCCACCCGGCCGCCGAACGTCACCCGCCGGTCGGTGCCGGGCACCGTCCGGGTGCTCGCGCCGGCACCGGCCCGGCGGGCGATCCGCACCTCGCCGACGAACAGCGGCCGGTCGCCGAACTCGTTGGTGAGCCGGACCCGCACCTGCTCGCCGCCGGCGCTGACGTGCACGACGTGGCGCACGGTCTGGTCCTCGAGAACGCGGGGCGCGCCCGGCGGGATCGTGGTCGGCACCGCCGCCCAGGTCGCGGTCCAGCCCGCGCCGTCGTGGCGCTCCCCCGCCGCCGCGGCCGCCGGGGCTGCCGCCGCGGCGAGCGCGGCGCCGGAGGCGAGCGCTAGCACTTCGCGTCTGGTGGACATGCGTCTCCTTCGTCGGCCAGGCCGTCGCGGTAGGACGTTGTTCCGGAAGTTTCGGCAATGCGACAGCCGATTTCTCGTAACATAGAGCCAGGTCGAAGTCTCGTCAAGACGCTGTTACATCCCAGATCACCGGGTACTTTTCAATGATCTTCACGATTGTCCGTCCATCTTGCAGGCGGTTGACCAAGGCTCGATGCTGGCCTATCTTCCGGACACGTAACGGAATTTCTCGGAATCTTCGAAACCCCTGCACCGCGGGTCCGCGGCCGCCTGCGCAGGTCCGGGAAGGACGGTCCGACAGTGAAGATCCACCGAGTCCTCAGCACGGCACGATGACGCCGAGAACGTCATGAAGTGGCAGCTCGTGGAGCCGACGCAGGGCGTCTACGACTGGGCGGCCGTCGACCGGCCGGCGGACTTCGCCCGTGCTACGCGAGGCGCGACACCCTGACGCTCGCCGGGCGTTGAGCCCGCGCGGGATGCCTGTGCAATACTCCCGGAACCGGGTCCGAAACTTCCAGCCCGGGAGGGCCCGGAAGCGAGGATGATGGCGATGACCCAGGACGGTAGGCGGGTGACCATCGCGGCCATCGCCGACGCCGCCGGAGTGTCCGTTCCGACGGTGTCGCGTGTGCTCAACGGGCGTACGGACGTGTCCTCGGAGACGCGTGAGCGGGTCGAACAGCTGTTGCGCGAGCAGGGCTACCGGCGCCGGAACTCTCGGCAACCCGGCCGCGCGCAGCTGATCGATCTGGTCTTCAACGACCTGGACAGCCCGTGGGCGGTGGAGCTGATCCGCGGCGTCGAGGACATCGCCCACGCGGCCGGGGTCGGCACGGTGGTCTCCGCGGTGCACCAGGAGGCCACCGCGACCCGGCAGTGGCTGGCGAACCTGCGGGCGCGCACCTCGGACGGCGTCATCTTCGTGATGTCCGACGTGAACTCGCCGGCCCTGGCCCACATGCACCGCCTGCACATCCCGGCCGTGGTGATCGACCCGGCGAACGGCGCGGGCGCCGACGTGCCGACCGTCGGCGCGACGAACTGGGCGGGCGGGCTCAGCGCCACCGAGCACCTGATCGCCCTCGGGCACCGCCGGATCGGCCTGGTCGCCGGCCCCCGGGACCTGCTCTGCAGCCGGGCCCGGCTGGACGGCTACCGGGCCGCGCTCGACGCCGCCGGCCTCGCCGTCGACGACGCGCTGATCGTGCCGGGCGACTTCCAGCACGAGTCCGGCTTCGCGGCGGGCGGACGGCTGCTCGATCTGGCCGACCCGCCGACCGCCGTCTTCGCCGCCAGCGACCAGATGGCGCTGGGCGTCTACGAGGCCGCGCGCCGCCGCGGGCTGCAGGTGCCGGACGACCTGAGCGTTGTCGGATTCGACGACCTGCCCGAGGTGCGCTGGTCCTCGCCGCCGCTGACCACCGTGCGGCAGCCCCTGGCGGAGATGGGTGGGCTCGCCGCGCGCACGATCCTGCGGATGGCGCG
>NZ_JBEZXZ010000308.1:0-7046 GCF_040638275.1 Actinoplanes sp. NPDC026623
GGGGGTTTCCCCGGGCGGTGGGTCGGCGCGCGGTGGGCGGGCGGGGGGCCCGGCGGGGCGGCGCGCCGCGCGGCCCCCCTGCCCGGGGGCGGTGGCCAACGAGGTACGGCGACAGCTGTCCGATGCCGGTGTGGCCGCGGGGTTCGAGGTGCTGAACCTGGTGGAGCCCCACAAGCACCGGCAGAACAGCGTGCTGCTGTTGCGCCGCTGTGCGGCCGCGGAGCAGGTGCGGGACACGCCGCTGCGCGAGGAACTGAGGGTGCTGGGGCAGCCGGGCGCGGACCGGGCCGCCTTCACGCTTGATCAGGCCGGGCCTGGGTCGCCTCGGCCAGCCTGCGCCGGGGAATCGCGGCCACCAGGACAGAGGTGAGCGCGATTCCCACGCCGGCGATCACGGCCGGGGCGCGCAGGCCGAAGCCGTCGGCGATGACACCGCCGATGACCGTGCCCACCGGCAGGGCACCCCACGCGGCCATCCGGTACACCGCGGTCACCGCGCCGAGCAGATGATCCGGGATGACCCGCTGCCGGGCGGCGACGGTGACCACGTTCCACAACAGCGTCATCGCGCTGTTGATCGCCAGCCAGACCCCGGCGAGCCAGAGCGAACCGCTGAGGCCGAGCAGGACGTAGCTACCGCCGGCGATCCCGGTCGAGAGCAGCAGCGCCGCCTTGGGACCGATGCGCCGGCTGATCCGCGGGGCGAGGACGGCGCCGGCCACGCTTCCCGTGGCCGCCATGGTCAGCAGCAGTCCGAATCCGGCGGTGGAGAGCCCGAGTTCCTCGAGGGCGAACAACACCAGGGTGCCGGAGAGTACGCCCTCCATGAGCCCGAAGACCGTCACCGCCAGGATCAGTACCCGGATCAGCGGGTCACGCAGGCACCAGAGGAGGGCGGTGCGCAGCCCCACCCATAGCGAGGCCTGCGCCAGCTCCGCCGGCAGCTCGGGCCGGAACCGGCCACGGACGGTGAGGACCAGCAGGATCGAGACGACGAGCGCGACCGCGTCCACCCCGAACGGGGCGGCCAGGGCGATCCCGGCCAGCCATCCACCGAGCGGCTGACCGAGGAACTGGTTCGTCACCGTGGTCGTGGCGAACAGCCGGGAGTTGGCCCGCTCCAGGTTCTCGTCGGCGACCACGGACGGCACCATGGTCTGCGCCGCGGTGTCGAAGAAGACCTCGCCGACGCCGAGCAGCAGCCCGGCGGCGAGCAGGAGCGGCAGCGATGCGAGATCCATGGCCAGGGCGACGGCAAGGCAGACGACCACGAGGGCCCGGGCCGAGTCGGCGACCAGCATGACCCGCCGCCGGTCCATCCGGTCGATCATGGCGCCGAAAACCGGCGCGGCCAGCCAGGCGATCCGGGTGGAGGCCACCGCCAGGGCGACCGCGCGAGGTTCCCGGGTCACCGATGCCACGGCCAGGGGCATCGCCACCGTCCGTACCCCGTCGCCGAGGTTCGACGCGGCGGCCGAGGCCCACAGGACCCGGAACCGCCGGCCGAGCCCTGCCCGCCCGCCGAGGTCCGTCGCCGTCACGGCAGGACCTTGCGGGCCACCTCGAGCAGGTCGCGCAGGCGCGAGCCCGGCCGGACCGGCCACGACGGCGCCGGCTCCGCCGGGTGCGGCACCCGGATCGCCAGCGCGGTGGCGTTGTCGGTGCCGCCCAGATCGTCGGCGCGGTGGCAGAGCCGGGACACCAGCAGGGCCGGCGGCGGCGCGTCGGCGACCATGTCCTCGAGCAGGTCGAGGAAGCGCCAGCCGCGCTGGCCGGCGTCGGTCGTATCGGCGTGGGTGGCACCGTCACTGCAGATCAGCAGGTAGTCGCCGGGGGCGAGGGACAGCGACCGGCGATGCGGGTCGATGTCCGGTGACAGGCCCAGCGCCGCGGTGATGACGCCGAGGTCCGAGTCCTCGACCGGCTCCCCGCCGCGTTGCCGCTGAGCCAGACAGGAGTCCTCGGGAAGCAGGCGGGTCACCCGGTAACCGTCGCCGGTGTCGCGGCAGAGCAGGGCGACGCAGTCGCCGACGGAGGCCAGCCGGCAGTCGCCGCCGGGCGACACCGCGACGGCGATGCCCACCGCGGCGGGCCGCTGCAAAAGCTCGGCGGGCGGCTCGCCGATCTGGCGCGCGGCGGCGACGAGAACCTCTTCCGGCTCCACGACGTTGCTGCTCCAGGCCAGTTCGGCGCAGTCGGCGAGCCGGGTGGCCGCCCACCGCCCACCGCCGTCACCGGCGCCGGTCACGCCGTCCAGCACGATCGCGGTCACCGTGTCGTCCACCGTCGACCAGGCCGCGGCGTCCTCGTTGTCACCGCCGGGCCGGCCCTTCGCCTTCTGCCAGCCGGTGATGCTCTCCACCGCGGCGGTCACCGGCAGCGACAGCGGCGCCGGGACCTCCAGGAACGGGCGGACGGCCCGGCCGAACTCCGCGGCGTCGCGGGCCTGCCGGCCCTCGTCCTCGTTGAGGCAGAGCCGGACGGCGACGTCGCCGCCGAGCGGCCACTCCCCGCCGAGGACGCCCGCCGCGGAGAGCGCGTCCTGCCGCGACCGTGGCCAGCGCCCGGCGAACCCCCGGAACAGCAGCACGCCCAGGATGTAGAGGTCACGGCCCACTCCGACGGGACCGGGCTCGTGGAACGGTGCGGACCAGTCCGCCACGGCGGCGCCCACGTCCGGGACCACGGCGGCGGTCAGGGTGTCGTCCGCCCACAGCAGGCCCCAGGGCGCCAGTAGCGGTCGCCCCTCGGCGTGGTCGGCCGCCAGCAGGCCGGTCAACCGGTGGACCTCGGCGAGCAGGACCCCGGGTGCCGGGCCGAGGCCCTGCTCCCAGAGGCGGACAAGACTCTCGCCGGGCACCGTGGGCCAGACCACCCGCAGCTCGGCCGGGGCGATCAGACCCGGCCGAGAGGTGAACTGCCATACCGCGGGCAAAATGCCATCGGGTTGCTGCACCGATACCTGCCTCTCACTCCGCGGCTCTCGCTGCGCGTGACTCTTCGGACCACTCAGAGGGCGTCGAGCAGCATGTCGTGATGCTTCGCCAGCCAGTGGCGGCGCTGCTCGATGCGCTCTGCCGCCCCGCCGTTCCACAGCTCGACATAGGCGGGATCGCCCGCGTCGACGTGCCTCCTGAGCTCCTCGTACCCCGCAGCCTCGGAAGCAAGCACGACATCCAGCACCCGGGGACGGATTTCAGGGGCCAGCCCGTACGCGTCGCAGAATGCCCGGATGCGAGCCGCCGTACGCGGCCCGGCGGTCTCGGGTGGATCCTCTTCGCCTCGCAGCGGGATCCACTGCTGCACGGCGAGTCCGATCTCCCACTCCGGCCTGGCCGGCGCGGCACGGTCGAAGTCGATGAGGGCGACGGCCCGGCCGTCGCGGAAGACGACGTTGGAGCGGACCAGGTCGTTGTGGCAGATCAGGGGCGAGTCGGCGAACCCCGGGAGGACATGGGAGTTCCACGGTGCGTCGGCGGGCGGGGCGAACGAGCGGACCGCCTCGTGGTATTCCGCGACGAGCCGGGCCACTCCCTGTGCCACGGCCGGCGCCCGGGACCAGGCCGGCGGCGGGAAGAGCGGCACCACGCCCTCGATGTAGGTGAGCACCTCACGGCCCTGCTCGTCGATGTCGAGCAGGCGGGGGGCGCCGGTGAATCCGACGGCCTCGAGGTGCCGCAGCAGCGTGTGCACCGCCGGTGAATACTCCCGCAGGGGCCGTCTGACGGTGTCGCCGATCCGGACGACCTGACCGTAGTTGGAGGCACCGCCCGGCAGTGGTTGTTCGTCGTCCCGCGTGTCGTCGCCCACGTCCCCTCCGTCCAGAATGGATCGCACGGAGTCGTCACCGATCTTCCGGCATCTCCAGCACCGCCCTGACCAGTTGCCGCTCGGCCCCCGCGACGACCCGGTTGCCGCTGCCGGCGGCAGCGGCGGTGTCGTCCAGCTCGAACCCCAGATGTCTGAGAAACCCGGCGCCCGGCGCCCAGCCGGCCGGGGTGGTCACCGTGGCGCGGCGGATCTCCCGGGCCCTTGCCTCATCGAGCAATGCCCTGGCGATCCGCGAACCGACGCCCCGGCCGCGCGCCGCCGGCGTCAGCAGGAAGAGCCCGACGGAGGCCGTGTCCGGCCCGGGGTGGCCGGGCACCACGTCGATGACTCCCACCGTCTCGCAGTCCAGCTCGGCGACGAGCAGTAGCTTCGCGTCGGGGGACACGCCCTCGGGAGCCGCGTAGAACAGGCTCTGCACGTCGCCCGAGAGCGCTCGGTCGCCGGTGAGCGCGACGAAGTAGTCCTCCGACGCGGTGAAGACATCAGAAACGGCCGGCTCGTCCCGCGCCTCGAGCTCGCGGACCCGCAGACCGGGGGCGAGACTCATGGCGGCGAATGTCATTCGGGTGGCTCCCATCCGGCGATGGCGGCGACATCGTTCCCGCATCACGTTAGGGGACGGCCGGCGGACCCGCATGCCACCACCGGTCGTGTCGCCGCCGCGAACGAACCCGACCGTTGGGCCGCGCGGCCTCGATCGATAATCGGTGGCTTATCCGGCGGTGCGAACTTTCGCGTTGTTCGCCGGAACGGCCGGGGCGATCGTGTGTTCCATGGGCGCCACGCGGAGACGCGCCGCGCGGATCGAACACCGCACGCAAGGGGTTTCATGATGGGACAGGGCGGCAGCGGCTTCTCCGAGGCAGGGCTGCGCAGATTGCACGACGTGCTGGCACGGCATGTCGAGTCCGGGCGGATACCCGGGCTCGTCGCCCTGGTCGGCCGGGGCGCCGGGACGCACGTCGAGGCGATCGGGACGATGCGCCATGACGGCGGCGCCCCGATGGGCCGGGACACCATCTTCCGGATGGCCTCGACGTCCAAGCCGGTCACCGTCGCGGCGGCGATGATCCTGCTCGACGAGTGCCGGCTGCGGCTGGACGACCTGGTGGAGCCGTGGCTGCCCGAGCTCGCCGACCGGCGGGTGCTGGCGCGGATCGACGGCCCGCTGGACGACACCGTGCCGGCCCGGCGGCCGATCACCGTGCGGGACGTGCTGACCTCGACATTCGGGCTCGGCATGGACATGACGTCGCTGGGCACGCCGATCATGAACGCCGTCTTCGAGCGGGGGCTCACCCCCGACCTGCCGGAGCCGATGCCCGAGCCGGACGAGTGGATGCGCCGCCTCGGGGCGCTCCCGCTGATGCACCAGCCCGGAGAGCGCTGGCAGTACCACATCAGCAACGATCTGCTCGGCGTGCTCGTCGCCCGGGTCACCGGCCGGCCGCTCGAGGCGTTCCTGCGCGAACGCGCCCGGGCAGCAGGCCGCCTGGCACGCCATGGCCACCGGCAACGTCCACGTGTCGTACGGCCAGGGGCAGCACGGCGGCTGGGGCTTCGGGATGGCGGTGCGCACCTACCGCGGCGACTACGCGCCCGTCGGCCAGTTCGGCTGGGACGGCGGAAGCGGCACCTCGACCTACGCCGACCCGGACAATCAGCTCACCGGAATCCTGCTCACCCAGGTCGGCATGTCCGTCCCGGACCCGGCCCGCCTCATCCACGACTTCTGGACCACGCTCTACCAGTCCATCGACGACTGACACCGGCGGGCCGCCCGAGGTCGCGATCCCCTCGGGCGGCACGCGGATCACGGGATCGCCTGAGCCTCGCGATGAAGATCCCGCGATCCGTCGCTCTGCTCGCCGTCGTCATCCGGGCCGCCGCCGGCGAAGACCACCTCGGCGGCGGCCCACGCCTGCGCGCCGAGGGCCGCGCTGTAGTGGCGGGAGCGCGGCGACCGCCCGTCCAGCACGAGTCGCGTGCACATGAGCCGGGACGACACCCAGACCGACGGCCCGGCCAGAAACCGCACGGCCGCGGGCAGGCTGGGGCAGAAGTATCGGACGGAATCCCGCGCCTGCGTCCGGTAGCCGTTCGATTCCCCATTCGGCCGGTTCCGCGGCGTCGAGCAAGCCGTCGGCCGGCGCCGCGTCGATCGGGGACGCGGCGATCCGCAGGGTGAGGCCGATCCCAGCAGTCCGACTCGCCGAGCAGCTAGGCCGCGACGGTTTCCGGGTCGGTGAATTCCCACAGGTACGACCGCTCGCGCCGCGCGAATTCGGATGCCAGCGAATGCACGTCCATGCCCAGCCCCGTATCCGACGCCGTTGTCCGATGCGCAACCTAACCTCCGCGGCGCCCGGGAACGGTCACCGACAGGGGTGACGGGCCCGGCGCCGAGAATCTGGTACGCGCGGCCGCAGCGAACACTTTTCGGCGTTGCGGCGAACTACTGGTGTGATGCACCTGAAGTGCACGACGAAACGGGGCCCGGTGGTGACGTGGCGGCAGTGACCCCGCCGGACGTAACGGACTCGGAGCCCGACGCGCGCCTGATCGAACAGGCGAAACGGGCACCCGAGCGGTTCACGGCGATCTTCGACCGGCACCATCGGGCCATCTACGCGTACGTGGCCCGGCGGCTCGGGCCCGACCTCGCCGAGGACGTGGCGTCCGAAACCTTTCTCACCGCGTTCGACCGGCGGCACAGCTACGACGCGGCGCACGGCGACGCGCGGCCGTGGCTGTTCGGGATCGCCTCGAACCTGGTCGCGCGACACGTTCGCGCCGAGTCGCGGCGCTACCGGGCGCTCGCCCGGGCCGGGGGACAGGACCTCGCCGGCGAACGCGGCGCCGAGTACGGGGTGATCGACGGCCACGCCGGCGCGGTCGCCGGGCGCCTCGACGCGGCGGCCGTGCGGGGCCGGCTCGCCGAGGCCCTCGAGGAGTTGCCGGAGCCCGTACGCGCGGTGCTGTTGCTGGTGGCCTGGGCGGGCCTCAACCAGCAGGAGGCCGCGGTGGCGCTGGGCATTCCCGCCGGCACGGCCAGGTCCCGGCTGCACCGGGCGCGACAGGCGATGCGACAGGCGCTGGGCGCCGACATCGAGATGGAGGCGTGATGGACGAGATCGGCATGTTGCGTGAGGCCTTCGACCCCGGCGCGGAGCCCTCTCCGCAGGCGCGGGAGCGGGCCCGCGTGGCGCTGCAGC
>NZ_JBEZXZ010000309.1:0-6995 GCF_040638275.1 Actinoplanes sp. NPDC026623
CGGCCGGCCTGGAGGCGATAGGCGCGGCCTGGCAACGCGGGGAGAGCGTCCGGTGGCCGGAGCCGGCCGCGCACGCCCGCCGGGTGCACCTGCCGACCTACCCGTTCGCCGGCGAGAGTCACGGCGCCCTGACCCTGACCGGTGTGGAGCGGGCCGAGCCGGACGGCACCGGCGGCCAACTGACCGAAGCGGCCGTCGTCGAGCTCTTCCTCACCTCGCTGGGCCGGACCGAACTCGACGACGCCGGACAGTCGTTCACGGGGCTCGGCGGTGACTCCCTCGGCGCCATCCACCTGGCCGGCCGCATCCGGGACACGTTCGATGTGGACGTTCCCATCGAGTTGTTCCTGGAGCCGTTCCCGTTGACCGAGCTGATCAGCCGGATCACCCGCCACCGGGACGGTGCCGGCGGATCCGTGCTGGCCGGCCTGCTCGACGAGGTGGAAGCCGCCGGATAAATGGTGTCCCGTCATCGGCCGTGTTAGCGTCGCTCGACCACTGTCTTTCCCCACTTCGGAGGTGTGGTGGAGCCGACGAGCGAGCACATCGACCGGCGATACAGCGACGAGGCGGCCGAGCCGGTTCCCTGGGTGGGCGCCGAGGCGAGGCTGGCCGCGGCGCAGATCGCCTGGGTGGTGACCGTCCGGCCCGACGGCCGTCCACATGCGACTCCCATGGTCCCGGTTACCCTGGAGGGGAAGGTCTACTTCCACACCGGCAGTGCCGAGGTGAAGCACGCCAACCTCCAGGCCAATCCCCGCGTGCTCGTGCTCGCCGGTGACACCGCCTGGGAGCGGGGCCTCGACGTGGCCGTCGAGGGGACGGCCGCGCCGGTGACCGACGACGCCCTGCTGCGCCGACTCGCCGACCTCTACCGCAGCCGCTGGGACGGCCGCTGGGAGCTCGACATCCAGGACGGTGAGGTCGTCCCGAAGACTCCCGGCTCCCGGCTCGTCGTCTTCGAGGTGACCCCGGACAAGGTGCGCGGCCACGCCAAGGGCGATCCGTTCGGCCAGACCGACTACCGCTTCTGAGTCGGTCGAAGAGCTCACCGACCCCGGTCGCGAGCAGCCCGGACACGAGGTCGAGGACCCGGCGTCGCGGTTCCGGGCGGGCGAAGCGTGCCTCGATCGTGTCCATCAACGTCTCGAACAGCTCAGACCACCGTCGAGCGTCGGCAAGCGTCCTCATTGTATTGAGCACGTCACGAGACGCACTCTCGAGACCGTGAAACCTACCGTCGGAAAGCGAAGGATCTTGCCTGTCACGCCCTGCATGACAGGGCTTCTGCCCTGGAGGACGGTAAGTGCGAAAACTTCTCTCATTGGGTCGGCGTAGCGTTGCCGTATTGCTCGCCTCTGGCCTAGCGGCCGGCATGACGCTCGCGGGCCCACCCTCGCCCGCCAACGCCGATCCGACGGACACGCCGGGAAACATCAAGGGCGCGCGGTCGGACACCCTCGATGCGCACGACGCCGATTTGCTCGCCCGGGCGAAGGCGAAGGGCGAGCAGCACGTCATGCTCATCGTGGCTACGGAGAAGGGCGACGCGGACGATGTCGCGACGGAGCTCGAGAAGCTGGGCGGAAACGTCGCCAAGCGGTACGACTCGATCGGCTACGTCCGGGCCCGCGTCCCCATCGGGTCGGTGGAGAAGGCCGCGAAGCTGCCGGGTGTCGCCGCGCTCGACCTGAACGAGTCGATCCCGCTGCCTGACCCAACGCCGGACGCCAAGGCGGCCCCGCGCGGCGCCATCACGCAGGCCGTCGCCGGCCCTGGCCCGGACACGCCGGCCGCCAACCCCTTCCTGCCCACGCACGAGACCGGCGCGGTCACCTTTAAGCGGCAACACCCGACCTGGGACGGGCGCGGCGTGACGATCGGCATCCTCGACTCGGGTGTCGACCTCGACAACCCCGCTCTGCAGAAGACGTCCACAGGTGAGCGGAAGATCGTCGACTGGTTCACCGCGACCGATCCCATCTTCGACCCGGACGGCACCTGGCGAGGCATGCACACGACCGTGACCGGGCCGACCTTCACGTTCGCCGACGCCACCTGGACGGCGCCGGCCGGTTCGTACAAGATCAACCGGTTCAACGAGGCGAGCACCATCCAGCCGCCCGCTTCGCCACCCCGGCCCGGCGACCCCACCGGCGACGTCAACCGCGACGGCGACACCACCGACCTCTTCGGGGTGTTGTACGACCCGGTGAACCACGACATCCGCGTCGACACCAACCAGAACCATGACTTCACGGACGACGCCGTGATGCGCCCGTACGCGGAGAAGTTCGACGTCGGTCACTTCGGCACGGACAACCCGGCCACGGCGGTGCGCGAGCAGATGCCGTTCACGGTGGAGGTCCGCGAGGACGTCGACACCACGCCGGTGGGCGTGCCGGGCGTCACCGACTTCGTGAATATCGGCATCATCGAGAGCTCGCACGGCTCGAACGTCGCCGGCATCGCCTCCGCCAACGACATGCTCGGCAACCCGGTCTTCGACGGCGTCGCCCCCGGTGCGAAGATCGTGTCCGGCCGCGCCTGTAACTGGAACGGCGCCTGCACCTCCGCGGCGCTCCTGGACGGCATGGCCGACCTGGTCATCAACCGAGGCGTCGACGTGGTCGACCTGTCGGTCAGCGGCCTGCCGGCGTTCAACGACGGCGGCAACGCCCGTGCCCAGCTCTACAACCGCCTGATCAGCGACTACGGCATCCAGCTGGTCCTCTCGATCGGCAACGACGGTCCGGGCATCAACTCGGCCGGCGACCCCGGCGTGGCCACCGACGTGATCGGTGTGGCAGCCAGCGTGAGCAAGGAGACCTGGCTGGCCAACTACGGCTCCTCGGTGCGGGCCAAGAACGCGCTGTTCAACTTCTCCTCCCGTGGTCCGCGGGAGGACGGCGGGTTCAAGCCGAACATCACCGCACCGGGCTCGGCGATCACGACCGGGCCGATGTGGCGGCCGGGCTCGCCGGTGGCCGAAGCGGGCTACCCGCTGCCGCCGGGTCTGCTGATGTCCAACGGCACCACGATGGCCGCGCCGCAGACCGCCGGCGCGGTCGCGCTGCTGCTTTCGGCAGCGAAGGCGACCGAGCGGAGTGTCACCCCGGCCGCGCTGCGCCGGGCGCTCTACGGCTCGGCGAAGTGGATCCACGGCGAGCCGGCGTACGGGCAGGGCAACGGCATGGTCAACGTGCCGGGCGCCTGGCGGCTGCTGCGCGCCGGCGTCGAGACCCGCACGTACACCTCGTCGGCACCGGTCTGCACCGAGCTGTCCGACTTTCTCACCCCTCCCGACCAGGGCACCGGCATCTACAACCGGTGCGCCTCGGCGAGCGGTGGACAACGGCCGGGTCAGTCCAGGTCGTACAAGGTCAACCTGACCCGTACCAGCGGCCCGGCGACGAACATCCGGCACGAGCTGAACTGGCTCGGCAACGACGGCACGTTCTCGGCACCGCGCAACGTGACGTTGCCGCTAAACAAGACCGTCGGTATCACCGTCACGGCGAAGCCGTCGGTCGGCGCGCACGGCGCGATCCTCCGGGTCGACGACCCGGCGACGCCCGCCGTGGACTTCGAGGTGATGAACACGGTGATCGCGTCGAACGACGCGAAGCAGCCGAACTACTCGGTCAACGTCGCGGGCCAGGCGGACCGGAACTCGTTCAAGAGCTACTTCGTCACCGTGCCGCCGGGCGCGGCCGCGCTGCAGGTGAACCTCTCCGCCATCGCGACCGGCTCGCAGACCCGGTTCATCACGTTCAACCCGCACGGCATCCGGCAGGAGGACATCAACAGCGCATTCTGCTACACGAACTTCTCCGACCCGGCCGCCTGCAAGCCGCAGGAGCGGTCGTACGAGAACCCGGTACCGGGCGTGTGGGAGATCCAGGTCGAGGCTCGGCGTACCTCGCCGGCGCTCAAGAACCCGTTCACGCTCAGCGCGCGGGTACAGGGCGTTACGGTGGAGCCGCCGGTGATCGAGCTGCCCGCCGTGACGGCGGGGCAGGCCAACCCGGTCGGCTGGAAGATCACGAACGAGTTCGGCCCGATCAACGTGTCCGCGCAGGGCGGCTCGCTCGGCAGCGCCTCGATGCAGCGTCCGACCATCGCCGAAGGCCAGGTTCAGACGTTCGACGTGGAGGTGCCGGCGGGTGCGACCCGGCTGGACGTGAAGATCGGCAACCCGACTGACCCGGGTGCCGACCTCGACCTGTACGTATTGCTCAATGGCGTGCAGGTCGACTTCGACGCGGACGGCGACGCCGAGGAGTCGGTGTCGATCTCGAACCCGGTGGCGGGCAGGTACACGATCAAGATCGACGGGTTCGCCGTGCCGGCCGGCTCGACGCCGTACGACTACCGCGACGTGTTCTTCGCGTCGGCGCTCGGCGAGATCTCGTTGCCGTCGGCGGTGGTCCCGCTGGCGCGCGGCGCGTCGACCACGATCAGCGGCACCGTGACCGTCAACTCCGTCCCGGCCGACGGTCGCAGCCTCTTTGGCGAAGCCGCCATCGCAACCGACGAGGGCGCCGTGGTGGGCCGCGCCGGCGTAACGATCGGCTCGGTCAGCTGACACGTGGCAGGTGAACACGTCTGGCCGATGGGGACGGGAGACACGGCGATCTCGTGTCTCCCGTCCAGCCACTCCGGCGGCCGCTTCTACCGCCACTATTACCCCCTCGCGCGGGGCGGCCAGGTCACCTGCGTGGCCGACCCCGCCTGGATGGACGGGCTGTCGCCCGACGAGCTGGTTCGCCGCCGGATCCTGGCGCCCGGCGAGCGGGACACCCTCGAAATGCCTCGGCAAGCCTGAGGCATTTCGATCGGTGAATCCCTTCTCGCGTCGTAAGATCGGGCGAAAGCCGCCGGCACGAGGGGAACCGATGAGCATGCGCAGTCTCACCCAGGCGGAGGCGGCCCGCCGCGCCGCCCTGCTGTCGGTGCGGCACTATGACATCGAGGTCGACCTCACCGCCCTGCCCGACGGGCCCGAGGTCCGCTGCGTGTCCACGGTGACCTTCACCTGCGCCGAGCCGGGCGCGGAGAGCTTCATCGACTGCGCCGCCGAGGTCGTGTCCGCCACGCTGAACGGCGAGCCGCTGAAGCCCGCCACGGACGCGCGGATCCCGCTGCCCGGGCTCGCCGCGGAGAACGAGTTGCGGGTCGAGACGGTGCAGGCGCGGACCACCGACGGCACCGGGGTGCACCGGGCCGTCGATCCGGCCGACGGCGAGGTGTACGTGTGGACCACCTTCGAGCCGGACGGCGCGCACCACGTGTGGGCCTGCTTCGACCAGCCCGATCTCAAGGCGCCGCATGCGTTCACCGTGACCGCGCCGGCCGCCTGGACGGTCACCAGTAACAGCGGCGATCCCCTGGTGCAGGCCCACGGCGACGCGCGGCGCTGGAGCTTCCCGGCGACGCCTCGGCTCTCGCCGTACAACACGGTGGTGAACGCGGGGCCGCTGCACGAGATCCGGCGTTCGGCCGGCGGCTACGACCTCGGCGTCTTCGCCCGCCGCTCGCTGATCGCGGTGCTCGAGCGGGACGCCGACGAGATCTTCACGGTGACCGCGCAGGGCCTGGCCTACTTCGGCGAGGTCTTCGGCATGCCGTTCCCGCAGGCCAAGTACGACCAGGTGTTCATGCCCGAGTTCGGCGGTGCCATGGAGAACTACGGGTGTGTCACCTGGACGGACGCCGCGCTGTCCCGCACCGCGCCGACCCCGGCCGAGCGGCAGGCACTGGTCACCGTGCTGCTGCACGAGATGGCGCACATGTGGTTCGGCAACATCGTGACCATGCGCTGGTGGGACGACCTCTGGCTGAACGAGGCCTTCGCCGAGTTCGCCTGCTACTGGGCGGCGACCGAGGCGACCCGCTACACCGACGCCTGGGCCGGCCTGCTCGCCGGGGGCAAGCTGCGCGCGTACCTGGCCGACCAGGGGCCTATCTCGCATCCGATCCGTCAGCCGGTGCGCGACGTCGCCGAGGCGGCGTCCTTCTTCGACGCGATCACCTACCCCAAGGGCGCCGCGGTGCTGCGGCAGCTTGCCGCCTATGTCGGCGAGGAGAGCTTCGTCGCCGGCATGCGGAGGTACTTCGCCCGGCACGCCTGGGGCAACACCACGCTCCAGGACCTCATCGACGCGCTGGCCGAGGCGTCCGGCCGGGACCTGGACGCGTGGCGGGCCGGCTGGCTCGACACGGCCGGCACCGACCGGCTGACGCTGGAGCCCGGCGATGACGGCCTGGTGCTCGCCGGGCGCGGCCCGCAGGGCCCGCCGCGGCCGCAGGTGCTCACCGTGGGCGCGTACACCCGCGGGGCCGGCGGGCTGACCCGCACCGCGCGGGCCGAGGTGGACGTGCAGGGCCCGCGCACCCCGGTCGCGCTGCCGGCCGGCGCCGACCTGTACCTGATCAACGACGAGGACCTGACCTTCGCCGGCACCCGGCCGGCCGGTGGCCTCGAGGCGCTTGTCGCCGCGGCCGCCGAACTGCCGACCGCGGTGGCCCGCGGCGTCGTGGTGGCCACGGTGTGGGACATGCTCACCACCGGCGAGGCGACGGCGGACGTCGCGGTCCGGTGCCTGTGCTCGGTGCTCGCCCGCGAGACGTCGGACGCGGTGATCGAGCCCTATCTGCGGCTGGCCGGCGACGCCGCCGAGCTGTGGGCCGGCGACGGGCGGCGCGGCCCGCTGCTGGCGGCGGTGGCCGAGACCTGCGCCGCGCTGGCGGAGGATCCCGGCCGCCGGGTGGTGGCGCTGCGCGGCCTGGCCCGAGCCGCCGGCCACCTGGACGAGGTCGACCGGCTGCGGGACGGCGCCGGCGACGACGTCGACCTGCTCTGGCGGGCCCTGCAGCGGCGGGCCGAGCTGGGCGGGGACACCGGCGACGAGGTGCGCGAGCTGCTCGCCCGCGACCCCGACCCGGACGCCCGGTTCCGGGCCCTGGCGGTGCGGGCGGCGGCGCCGGCGCCG
>NZ_JBEZXZ010000310.1:0-6987 GCF_040638275.1 Actinoplanes sp. NPDC026623
CCCGCGCCGCCCGCGCCGCCCGCGCCGACTACGCCGCCCGCGCCGACTACGCCGACGTTGCCGGCCACGCCGACCGCGCCGACCTTGCCGGCCACGCCGACCGCGGCGGTCTCGTCGGCCGCTCTCGCCGAGGGTGAATACCCGCCCGGTGCCGTCGTGCGGACGTTCAGGTCGCCCACCAGCGAGTCCTCCTACGTCGCGCACGCGCTGCGGGAGGCGCACCTGCTGCACGGCGTGCCGTGGTCGCGGATGGCGGTCGTGCTGCGCTCGACGACCCTGCAGCTGCCCTCGATGCAGCGGGCGCTCGCCGCCTCGGGCGTGCCGACCGTCACCCATTCGGAGGATCTGCCGCTTCACCTGCAGCCCGCCGTCGCGCCGCTGCTGCTCCTGCTGCGCTGCGCGCTCGAGCCCGACGTCCTCGACGAGGAGGCCTCGGTCGCGCTGCTGCACTCGCCGCTGGGCGGGGCCGATCCGCTCGCCGAGCGGCGGCTGCGGCAGGGGCTGCGGGCGCTCGCCCTGGCCGCCGGCGACCGCCGCCCGTCCGGCGAGCTGCTCCTGGACGCGCTGCGCGATCCGGCCGGGCTCGCCGTCGTCGAGCGCCGCTGGGCCGTGCCGGCGCAGACCATCGCCCGGCTCATCGCCATCGCGCGCGAGGCCGCGGCCGAGCCCGGCGCGACCGCCGAGCAGGTGCTCTGGTCCGTCTGGCGGGCCAGCGGCCTCGCCGAGCGCTGGTACGCGCTCAGCACCCGCGGCGCGCCGGTCGAGCCCGGCGGCGAGGGCGGCCGGGCCCGGCAGTGGCGTGCGGAGGCCGCCGACCGCGACCTCGACGCGATCGTGGTGCTCTTCGATGCCGCCGCCCGCTTCGTGGACCGGCTGCCCGGCGCGCGCACCGAGGTCTTCCTGGACCACGTCCTCGGCCAGGACCTGCCGGCCGACTCGATCGCGCCGAGCGCCGACCGTGGCGAGGCGGTGCGCCTGCTGACCGCGCACGCCGCCAAGGGCCTCGAGTGGGACGTGGTCGTGCTCGCCGGCGTCCAGGAGGGCATCTGGCCCGACCTGCGGCTGCGCGGCAGCCTGCTCGGCTCGGAGCGCCTGGTCGACTACCTGGCCGGGCGGGCCGCGTCCGGCGCGGCGGCGGTGGTCGGGCAGACCTCAGCGCTGCTGGACGAGGAGCGCCGGCTCTTCTACGTGGCCGCGACCCGGGCCCGGCAGCGCCTGATCGTGACGGCGGTGGCGTCGGCCAGCGTCGGCGGCTCCGACGGCGAGGAGCAGCCGAGCCGCTTCCTGACCGAGCTCGGCCTGCCGGACGGCCGCGGCGGCCCCGGCCCCGATGACCCGCCGGCCCCGGGCCCCACCGACCCGGACGACCCGGGTCCGGACGACCCGGGCCCCACCGAACCCGACCCGGACCCCTGGGACCGGCCCGGCCCACCCGGCAGCGACCGGCCCGGCGGCGACGTGCCCGGCCCACCCGGCGCTGACCGGCCCGGCGGCGACGTGCCCGGGCCACACAGCAGCGACCGGCCCGGCGGCGACGTGCCCGGGCCACACGGCAGTGACCCGTCCGGCGGCGCGGGCGGTCCGGCCGGCGCGGGCGAGCAGCCGCCGGCCGCGGTCGCCGATCCCGGCGGGGAACCGGACGAGCTCGAAATCCCGGTGGGACGGCCGCCGCGGGCGCTCACCCTCGCCGCACTGGTCGCCGAGCTCCGCACCGCCGTCGTCGCGCCCGACGCGACGCCCGCCCGGCGGCTCGCCGCCGCGGCCGAGCTGGCCGGGCTCGCCGCCGCGGGCGTGCCGGGCGCGCACCCCGACGAGTGGTGGGGCCTGCGGCAGCTCTCCGACGACCGGCCGCTGGCCGAGGTGGGCGAGCCCGTCAAGGTCACCCCCTCCTCGATGGAGAGCGCCCTGCGCTGCAGCCTGCGCTGGCTGCTCGAACGCCACGGCGGGGCCGCGCCGGCCGGCCCCGCGCAGGGCGTCGGCAACCTGGTGCACGCCGCGGCGATGCTCGCCGAGGACGCCAACGCCGACCGCGAGCGCCTGGTCGAGTACGTCGCCGCCCGCTTCGACGCCATCGAGCTGGCCGCCCGCTGGCTGGCCGGTCCCGAGCAGGAGCGGGCCCAGGGCATGGTCGACAAGCTGCTGCGCTGGCTGGCCCGCAACCCGCGCCGGCTGCTCGCCATCGAGCACGAGTTCACCGTGCGGCTCGACGATCCGGCCCGGCCGATCCAGCTCACCGGCCGCGTCGACCGGCTGGAGGTCGACGAGCAGGGCCGCCTCGTCGTCATCGACCTGAAGACCGGCAAGACCACCACCGTCTCCGCCGGCGACGTGGAGGAGCACGCCCAGCTGGCGGGCTACCAGGCCGCCGTCGACGCCGGGGCGTTCCAGGAGTTCGGCGACGAGAGCGGCGGCGCCGCCCTGGTCCAGCTCGGCCCGACCAAGGAGGCCCGCGAGCAGATGCAGCTGCCGCTCGCCGAGGCCACCGACCCCAACTGGGCGTACGCGATGGTCCGCCGCACCGCCGACACCATGGCCGCGGCCACCTTCTCGGCCGTCGCCAACTCGAAGTGCCGGGTCTGCCCGGTCCGGACCAGCTGCCCGATCTCCGGGCAGGGGCGGCAGGTCGTCGAGCCGTGACCCAGCCAAGTCTCTTCGCCGACCGTCCCGCACAGCCCCGCCGCCGGGCCGACTCGGGCCCGCGCTACACCCCGCTCGAGCTGGCCAAGCTGCTGCGCCTGCACCCGCCGACCCCGGAGCAGGCCGCGATCATCGCGGCGCCGGTCGAGCCGGTCCTGGTCGTCGCGGGCGCCGGCTCGGGAAAGACCGAGACCATGGCGTCGCGGGTGGTCTGGCTGGTCGCCAACGGCTACGCCCACCCGGACGAGATCCTCGGCCTCACCTTCACCCGCAAGGCCGCCGGCGAGCTCGCCCATCGGGTACGCACCCGGCTGGGTCAGCTGGTCCGCCGCCTGGGCCGCCTGGATGCCCTCGCGGGGGAGCCGACCGTCGCCACCTATCACTCCTACGCGGCCCGGGTGGTCACCGAGCACGGGCTGCGCGCGGGCTTCGAGCCGTCCGCCCGGCTGCTCACCGAGGCCGCCCGCTGGCAGATCGTCGACTCGCTGGTGCGGTCCTACACGGGCGAGATGACCGGGCTCAACCGCGCGCCCGGCACGGTCACCGACGACGTGCTGGCCCTCTCCGGCGAACTCGCCGAGCACCTGGTCAGCCCCGACGACCTCGCCGCGTGGACCGGCCGCTTCTTCGCCGAGGTGCAGTCGCTGCCGGGCCGGGTCTACAAGGACGTCGGCGACATGCTCCTGCGCCAGCGGCACCGGCTCACCCTGCTGCCCCTGGTCCGCCTCTACGAACAGCGGAAACTCGCGATCGAGGCGATGGACTTCGGCGACCAGATGTCCCGCGCGGCCCGGGTTGCCCGCGATCATCCCGAGGTCGGCGAGATCGAGCGGGGCCGCTTCAAGATCGTGCTGCTCGACGAGTATCAGGACACCAGCCACGCCCAGGTCGTGCTGCTCAACGCGCTCTTCGGCGGCGGCCATCCGGTCACCGCGGTCGGCGACCCGTGCCAGTCGATCTACGGCTGGCGCGGCGCCTCGGCCGGCACCCTCGACCGGTTCCCGACGGAGTTCACCGGGCCCGGCGGCCGCGAGGCCTGGGTGCTCAACCTGAGCCGCAGCTGGCGCAACCGGCCGGAGATCCTCCAGGTCGCCAACGCGCTCTCCCGGCCGCTGCGGGCCGCCGGCGCCCGGGTGGCCGAGCTGGTCCCGGCGCGGCGGGTGGCCGACCGCGTCGGCGGGCGCACGGTCGCGTGCGCGCTGCTGCCCACGTACGCGGACGAGGCCGCCTGGATCGCCGAGTCCATGCTCGCCGCCTGGCGCGCGACCGCCGGGCTGCCCGACGCCCTGCCCGGCGACATCCCGATCGAGAAGCGGCCCACCAGCGCGGTCCTGGTCCGGGTCCGCAGCCAGATCCCGGCGATCGAGGAGGCGCTGCGCCTGCGCGGCCTGCCGGTCGAGGTGGTCGGCCTGGGCGGCCTGCTGGACACCCCGGAGGTACGCGACGTCGTCTGCACGCTGCGGGTCCTCGCCGACCCGACGGACGGTGCGGCGCTGCTGCGGCTGCTGACCGGGGCCCGGTGGCGGATCGGGCCGCGCGACCTGGTCGCCCTGCACCGGCGCGCCAGGTCCATCGCGGCGGCCCGGGTCGCGGGGACCACGGGGGAGCAGCCCGAGGACATCGTCGCGGACCGGCTCGACGACGCCACCCTGGTCGAGGCCATGGCCGACCTGGGCGCGCCGCAGCAGTACTCGCAGGAGGGCTATGCGCGGCTGCGGGCGTTCAGCCGGGAGCTGGCCGAGCTGCGGCACCGCCTCGACCAGCCGCTGCCGGACCTGGTCGCGGACATCGAGCGCACCGTCGGCCTCGACGTCGAGGTGGCCGTGCGCGGCTGGGGCGCCGGCGACGCCGGCCTGGCCCGCGGCCACCTGGACATGCTCGGCGACGTCGCGGCGCGGTACGCGGGCGACACCGGCGGCGGCACGCTCGCGGGTTTCCTGGCCTTCCTGGCGGCGGCGGAGGAGGAGGAACGCGGGCTGACCCCGGGCCAGGTCGACGTGGTCGAGGGTGCGGTGCAGGTGCTGACCGCGCACGCCGCGAAGGGCCTGGAGTGGGACGTGGTGTCGGTCGCGGGCCTGACCAAGGGCGTCTGGCCCGGGATGACCCGGGGCTCGGACCACTTCCTGATGGGCATCGGGGTGCTGCCGTTCCCGCTGCGCGGCGACTCCGACGGGCTTCCCGAGTTCGATCTGTCCGGAGCGGAGGATCAGAAGGACGTTGCGGGGGCGCTCACCGCGTTCAGCCGATCCTGGCGGGAGCACGACGAGCGCGAGGAGCGCCGCCTGGCGTACGTGGCGGTGACCCGGCCCCGGCGGCTGCTGCTCTGCTCGGGCTACTGGTGGGGCGACGGCGTGAAGAAGCCCCGCGGGCCGTCGGTCTTCCTGGAGGAGATCAGGGGCATCTGCCTGGCGGGCGCCGGGGTGGTCGAGCAGTGGACGCCGGAGCCGGCCGGGGACGCGGCCAACCCGAGCTCGGAGCTGGTGGCGGCGGCGGATTGGCCGTCGGACCCGCTGGGTGCCCGGCGGCCCGCGATGGCGGCCGCGGCGGACCTGATCCGGCGCATGATCGCCAGTCCGGAGGCGGAGACGGCCGCCGCGTTCGTGGCGCTGGCGGCGGCGGACGCCGAGGTCGCCGGCCGCGCGGGGCTGGCCGCCGACCTGGTCGGGCTGCCGGCCGACGGGGACCCGCCGGTGCCCCGCCGGCCCCGGCCCGAACCGGCGGCGGGCGATGGCCCGGGTTCGGCGGGAGCCGACGATCCGGGCGCGGTGGGAGCCGATGATCCGGACATCGCGCGGTGGCGGCGGGAGGCGACGATCCTGCTCGCGGAGCGCGAGGAGCGGGCCCGGCGCGACGGCCCCGTCGAGGTCGCGCTGCCGCCGCACATCTCGGTCTCCCAGCTCGTCGTGCTGCGGCGCGATCCGCAGGCCCTGGCGCGGTCGCTGCGCCGCCCGCTGCCGCAGCGCCCGGCGCCGCACGCCCGTCGCGGCACGGCCTTCCACGCCTGGCTGGAGCAGCGCTTCGGCTCGGTGCGGCTGCTGGACCTCGACGAGCTGCCCGGCGCGGCCGACGAGGACGCGGCCGGCGACGAGGAACTGGCGGCGCTGCAGGAGGCGTTCCTGGCCGGCGAGTGGGCCGACCGGACCCCGATCGAGGTCGAGGTGCCGTTCGCGACCACGGTGGCCGGGGTGGTGGTGCGGGGGCGGATCGACGCCGTGTTCGCCGAGCCGGGCGGCCGGTTCGACGTCATCGACTGGAAGACCGGTCGCCGGCCCTCCGGCGCGGACGCGGAGGCGGCGGCGGTGCAGCTCGCGGCGTACCGGATCGCCTGGGCCGCGATCGCCGGGGTGCCCGTGTCGTGGGTCCGCGCGGGCTTCCACTACGTCCGCGACAGCGCCACCGTCCGCCCGTCCGACCTGCCGGACGCGGAAGGCCTCACGTCCCTGATCGAGGACGTGCCGGAGCCCGCGGCCTGATCACGTGGTGGCCGCCGCCAGCAGGTGCAGCAGGGCGAGCGCGTAGGCCTCCTCCGGCGTCCTCGCCGTGAAGGTGCTCTCCTCACCCAGCAGAGTGAGATCCACCTCCCAGGAGACCTCCGTGCGGCGTAGGGCGCGTAGGGTGCCGCCCAGCAGCTCGCGTAGCTGGCCCTCGTGGGGCAGCCAGAGCGCCTCGTCCAGCTCCACGTCGTCGAGTGCCCACTCCGTGGTGCCGTTGAAGCCGATCAGCTGGCCGTCCCTGCCGTGGTGGACCTCGATCGTCATGTCGCTCAGCACGAAGACGGTGTCGTCCAGATCGCGGTCCGGGATCGCGAAGCGGTCACCCGGTCCCGGTTTCCAGATCAAACCCGCGTTCCTGAGCTGCTGTGCCACTTGCACGCCTATCACCGGCCGACCCCCTGCGTCGTGCTAGGCTCCATCGCGTTGTCAGTTTGGTTCCCAAGTACCTAGGAGCGCCTGTGGGGATTCTGCCCCAGGCGCTCTTTGTCGTAACCCGGGTTTCTCCGGTACGGGCGATCAGTACGGCGACACGAGTCCCGCGAAGTGCGGGTCTTACTACCTCGTTCCCGTCCATAATGGTCGGGAACGATCGACCGTCGAGGAGACGAGCATGGTTACCGGCGTAGTGAAGTGGTTTAACGCGGACAAGGGCTTCGGGTTCATCACCCCGGACGACGGCGGTGCCGACGTCTTCGCCCACTTCTCCGCCATCCAGACTTCCGGCTACCGCAGCCTGGACGAGAACCAGCGTGTCGAGTTCGAGGTGACCCAGGGCCAGAAGGGCCCGCAGGCTGCCAACATCCGGCCGCTCTGATCTCAGCCCTGCGCTGACCAACGGCGCCGGTCCCCCTCGGGG
>NZ_JBEZXZ010000311.1:0-6942 GCF_040638275.1 Actinoplanes sp. NPDC026623
GCCCTGGATCGGACGGCGCCGCTGCTGCCGATGCGTTTCGATGAGGCGGAACGCCGCACCCACGACTACCAGCGACACGGCACCACCACCTTGTTTGCCGCCCTGGAGGTCGCCACCGGGAAGATCACCGCCGACGCGTGCTACCAGCGGCACCGCAACGGCGAGTTCCTGGCGTTCCTCAAACAGGTCGCCAAAGCCCACCCCCGGGTGAAACTGCACGTGGTGGCCGACAACTACGGCACCCACAGCCACCCGAACGTCAAAGCATGGCTGGCCAAGAACCCGCGGATCACCATGCACTTCACCCCGACCAGCGCGTCCTGGATGAACATGGTGGAGATCTTCTTCGGCATCATCACCCGCCAGGCCATCCGCCGCGGCACCTTCACCAGCGTGCCGGACCTGATCGGCGCGATCCGCACGTTCATCGACGGCTACAACCAGCGCTGCGAACCCTTCCGCTGGACCAAGACCGCCGACCAGATCCTCACCAAAGCCAACCGTCAAAAGAACTTAGACACGGGACACTAGCCCAGCTTCGGTCGAGGTTCTGGCCGTCAGCCGGCGAGAGGCGTGAGGTTCTGGCCGTCAGTCGGAGAGGGATGCGCAGCCGGCGATGTCGACGCCGTGCTCGTGCATCCACCGGGTCGGCTCGATCGGGTTCTTGTAGCTGCCCTGGTGCACCTCGAAGTGCAGGTGCGGGCCCGTCGAGTGGCCCGTGGAGCCCTCGTTGCCGATCTGGTCGCCGACCTTGACGCTCTGGCCGGTCTTCACCGTGATGGCCGACATGTGCCCGTAGTGGGTCAGGTAGCCGTTGCCGTGGTCGATCAGCACCGCGTTGCCGTAGCCCTCGGCCGGGCCGGCCGACACGACCGTCCCCGCGCCTGCGGCACGGATCGGGGTGCCCTGCGGCGCGGCCAGGTCGACGCCGGCGTGCAGGCGGCCCCATCGCTGGCCCATGCAGGAGGTCACCGAGCCCTCGGGCATCGGGTTGATCCACGGCAGCGGCTTCGGCTTGCGGACCTGCGCGACGGACAGCTTCCCGGTGTCCAGCGACAGCCCGTCGCCGGCGGCCCGGAGGCCGGCGTCGGCGTCGGTCTCGAGCGGGACGGTCATCGGGTCGGAGAGCTGTAGCTGCGCGGCCCCGGTGCGCGCCTGTGCGGCCGCGGCGGACGAGGGCGTGCCGTCGGAGACGCCCACGGCTCCCGCGACGCCGACACCGACGACGAGGGTGGCGGCTACCGCGTAGCGGCTCCGCTCGGCGAGCGGGACGGTCGGTGCGCGGTGGCTGTGCGCGGCGGCCGTCCGGCGGTGGCGACCTGAGGTGTTCCCGTTGGCTCGATGCTGCACGACGGGGTAATCCTCCTGGGGTCTCGGCGTCCGACACCAACCCTGTCGGCACCCAAACCGCGAATCATGAGAGGAATCGGCCCGGTGCAACCGCCCCGGTGGCAGCGCGGTTGCGGGCATGCGAAAACGCGGCCGGACCGTCAGGTCCAGCCGCGATGGGTCGTGCGGGATCGGGGGCGCGGGCTCAGTAAAGCTGCTCGATCTTGAGCTTGATGTCGAGGCCCTGCTCGCGCAGGTAGACGATCGGGTCGGTCGGGGTGCCGTTGACGTGCACCTCGAGGTGCAGGTGCGTGCCGTAGGAGTAGCCGGTGTTGCCGACCTCGCCGATGGCCTGGCCGGCCTTGACGGTGTCGCCGGCCTTGACCATGAGCCGTCGGGAGTGCGCGTAGATCATCTCGGTGCCGTCGGCGTGCTTGATCGTGATCGCGTAGCCGTAGCCGCCGTTGTAGCCCGCGGCGGTCACCTTGCCCGCGTGCACCGCCTTGTAGGGGGTGCCCTCGGGCGCCGCCAGGTCGATGCCGGCGTGCAGCTTGCCGAAGCGCACGCCGTAGGGGGAGGTGAACTGGTAGTCCTCGAGCGGGAGCAGCCAGGCCTGCGCCGCGACCTGCTCGTCGGAGATCTTGGTGCTGGCGGTGCGGTCCTCGCTGCGGGACGCGCGGTCGCCGTCGGCGGAGCGGTCGGCGAGGGCGTCACCGGCCTCGAGGTTCTGCAGCACCGAGGGGTTGATGGTCTTGGCATCCGGCAGCTGCGAGGCAGCGCCCAGGGCCACGACTCCGGCGCCGACGAAGGCGGAAGTCACGACTACCGCATAGCGGCTGCGAGGCGGCGTGGGTACGCGGCGGCGGCCGCGATAGCGGTCGGGCTCAGACGACAAGCGCTGACGCACGAACAACCCTCCGTCGGTGGCAAAGA
The DNA here is from genome assembly GCF_040638275.1 of Actinoplanes sp. NPDC026623. Lineage (NCBI taxonomy): Bacteria > Bacillati > Actinomycetota > Actinomycetes > Micromonosporales > Micromonosporaceae > Actinoplanes > Actinoplanes sp. NPDC026623. Next base: position 2,263 of record NZ_JBEZXZ010000311.1, read on the forward strand.
GCGGCAGCCACCTAGCTCGAACAGACGCTGAACGGTGGTTTGCCGGGCGGTCGGTCCGGGGTTAACCGGTTGACAGCCGTGGGCCACGGTAACGAAACGCAACGCCAGTCACAAGTCGCAGCGCCAATTCCCTGACAGTTATCTGTCGGCATTCGGGGGCGATTGTCCGAGTTAGCTGCTTTTCTGAGTAGGGGCGATGTTGGCTCTCCGTAACTGCATTCCAACACAAAGTCATGTGACGTGGAATACGTTAAGCGGTGCTTGCTTAGCGGGGTCTGATGCTCTTGTGCCGGCGGGTAGTACGGGGCGGCGGCTTCCGGGGTTCAACCGCGGCGGGTTACCGTTCGTTCAGGTGGCAGTTTCATCAGGGTCGGCCGGCAGTGCAGCCGGTGAGCGCCGAAGGGGTCGCAGATGCAAGCACGGATCAGGGTCGTGGTGGCGAAGCCGGGGCTGGATGGGCACGACCGCGGGGCCAAAGTCGTGGCCAGGGCGCTGCGGGACGCCGGCATGGAGGTCGTGTACACCGGCCTGCACCAGACGCCCGAGCAGATCGTCGAAACCGCGATCCAGGAGGACGCGGACGCCATCGGGCTGTCGGTGCTCTCGGGCGCGCACATGACGCTGTTTCGGCGCGTGGTGGAACTGCTGACGGAACGTGACGCCGCGGACATTGTGGTATTCGGCGGCGGCATTATTCCGGCCGACGACATTGTCGAACTGGAGAAGATCGGCGTCGCGCATATCTTCACGCCGGGCGCCACCACGGCATCCATCATCGAATGGGTGCGCGCCAATGTGGCCACGCCGGTAGCGTGACCAATTAGCTGCGAAGAGTTAAGGGGAGAGGCCGGACGCACCCCTCACACGTCCGGCCTCTCATGCACGATGCCCCGCCGCCACCCCTCGACCGACAGGGCATCGGCCGCTTTCATCGGCGCTCAGCGCTCCGACATCACACTCAACGACGCCTCCTGAGCAGGGTTACGCGAGCAGGGGCAACTTTTTGGCGTGCGCGTGCGTACCCTCTCGCCGGGTGAACCCCTACCCGCTGGCTCCCCGCATCCCCGAGGACCAGCCCTTCATCGTGCGCCACAGCGTCCGCAAGCGCGCCGTGGTCTTCGGTGGCATCTTCGCGCTCCTGCTGGTCCCGCTCGGCGCGGTGTTCGCCCTCGTCGCGGAGCCCCGGAACGCCGTAGGCCTGCTGGTCATCTTCCTCGGCATCGCGCTGCTCTTCGTGGGGCTGTTCGGTCTGCAGGTCTGGATGCTCGCCTCCGGCGGGCCGGCGCTGGCGGTCGGGCCGGTCGGCCTCTGGATCAAGACGAGGCCGAGCCGCGGCCAGGCCATCTGGCTGCCCTGGGAGTCGATCGGGCAGATCTCGCGGGGGCGGCTGAACCTGGAGAAGATGCTCTGCGTCGCGCCGCGCGACCCGCGCGCGGAGCAGAACCTCGGCGCCTACACCGCCTTCGACGCCCGCGTCGTGATGAACGCCTTCGGCACCGGGTTCGTCGCCACGCTCAACTTCGCCGACCGCGGCGAGGCGGAGATCCTGGCGGCCGTCGCCCACTTCAGCGCCGGACGGGTGCCGTTGAGGTAGCGGCCCGGGCTGTGCCGTCTTGCACACCCTGCACCCGCGACGGCGCGGCCTGCGGCTCAGTGGCTAGGCTGCGAAATGAGGCCCACAGGGCCGACATTTCTCTCACGCTGGCGGCGACGCAACGACGCGCCGCGGACATCAGGTCGGGACGCAGGTACGCGGCTTGCCGGGGCAAGCGTCGCGAGCGAAAGGAGACACGTGGACCTGTTCGAGTATCAGGGGCGCGACCTGTTCGAACGGCACGGACTGCCCGTGCTGGGCGGCGGCGTCGCCGAGACCCCGCAGGACGCCCGCGCGATCGCCGAGCGTCTCGGCGGCCGGGTCGTCGTCAAGGCACAGGTGAAGGTCGGCGGCCGCGGCAAGGCCGGCGGCGTCAAGCTCGCGGCCGGCGCCGACGAGGCCGAGGCCCGCGCGAGCGACATCCTCGGAATGGACATCAAGGGCCACACCGTGCACAAGGTGATGCTGGCCGAGACGGCGGACATCAAGGAGGAGTACTACTTCTCCTACCTGCTGGACCGGGCCAACCGCACCTTCCTCTGCATCGCCAGCGTCGCCGGCGGCATGGAGATCGAGACCGTCGCCGAGGAGGACCCGGACCGGGTCGCCAAGATCGCGATCGACGCCAGCAAGGGCGTCGACGAGGCCAAGGCGCGCGAGATCGTCGCCGCGGCGAAGTTCCCGGCCGAGGTCGCCGAGCACGTCGTCGACATCGCGGTGAAGCTCTGGCAGGCCTTCGTGGCCGAGGACGCCACCCTGGTCGAGGTCAACCCGCTCGCCAAGGTCGGCGACGGCCGGGTGCTCTGCCTGGACGCGAAGATCACCCTGGACGAGAACGCCGGCTTCCGGCACGCCGACCACGAGGCGCTGGTCGACCAGTCCGCTGTCGACCCGCTGGAGCAGGCCGCCAAGGCCAAGAACCTCAACTACGTCAAGCTCGACGGCGAGGTCGGCATCATCGGCAACGGCGCGGGCCTGGTCATGTCGACGCTCGACGTGGTCGCGTACGCGGGCGAGGGCCACGGCGGCGTCAAGCCGGCCAACTTCCTCGACATCGGCGGCGGCGCCAGCGCGCAGGTCATGGCCAACGGCCTCGAGATCGTGCTCGGCGACCCGGCGGTCAAGTCGGTCTTCGTGAACGTCTTCGGCGGCATCACCGCCTGCGACGAGGTCGCCAACGGCATCATCCAGGCGCTGGCCCTGCTCGGCGAGCGCGGCGAGGCGGTCACCAAGCCACTCGTGGTGCGCCTCGACGGCAACAACGCCGAGGCCGGCCGGGCGATCCTGGACGCGGCGAACAACCCGCTGGTGCAGCGGGTGGACACGATGGACGGTGCGGCCGAGCGTGCCGCCGAGCTCGCGGCTGCGGGGAAGTGACGACATGGCTATCTGGCTCACCAAGGACTCCAAGGTCATCGTCCAGGGCATGACCGGCGCGGAGGGCTCCAAGCACACCCGCCGGATGCTCGCCGCGGGCACGAACGTGGTCGGTGGGGTCAACCCGCGCAAGGCGGGCACGACCGTCGACTTCGACGGCACCTCGCTGCCGGTCTTCGCCTCCGTCGGCGAGGCGATGAAGGAGACCGGCGCGGACGTGTCGGTCATCTTCGTGCCGCCGGCGTTCACCAAGGCCGCCGTGCTCGAGGCGATCGACGCCGAGATCCCGCTCGCCGTGGTGATCACCGAGGGCGTACCGGTGCAGGACTCGGCCGCGTTCTGGGCGCACAACATCGCCCAGGGGCAGAAGACCCGCATCGTCGGCCCGAACTGCCCCGGCATCGCCTCGCCGGGCGCCTCCAACGCCGGCATCATCCCGGCCGACATCACCCCGGCCGGCCGCATCGGCCTGGTCAGCAAGAGCGGCACGCTGACCTACCAGCTCATGTACGAGCTGCGGGACATCGGCTTCTCGACCGCCGTCGGCATCGGCGGTGACCCGATCATCGGCACCACGCACATCGACGCGCTGAAGGCGTTCCAGGACGACCCGGACACCGACGCGATCGTGATGATCGGCGAGATCGGCGGCGACGCCGAGGAGCGCGCGGCCGACTTCATCAAGGCCAACGTGACCAAGCCGGTCGTCGCCTACATCGCGGGCTTCACCGCCCCGCCCGGCAAGACCATGGGCCACGCGGGCGCGATCATCTCGGGCTCCGCCGGCACCGCCGACGCCAAGAAGGAGGCCCTCGAGGCCGCCGGCGTCAAGGTCGGCAAGACCCCGAGCGAGACCGCGCGGCTCATGCGCGAGGTCATGAGCTGATTTGGTTCGGCAACCGGCGCGCCGCCGCGCGGATCCTGGCGATCCGCCCGGCGGCGCGCCGTCGTTGTGCGCCCCCGATCCGGCGGTGATCCGGGCGTCCGCGGTGCCGCCTGAGGAATCGTTCGGCGGCGCGCCGCCGTTACTGCGTCGCCGCACGGCGCCCGGCGTGGAAAAGTAGGCCGCGATGCCGACCACCCCCGACCTTCCCGATGGTCGACCCGCCGGCTCGGAGGAGCAGTTCGAGGCCGCCGAGGCGGTCCACCTTGCCGCCCGCGAGACGGTGGGGGTCGATCTGCGCCCCCCGGCGCCCGGCGCCCGGCCGACGGTGAAGATCGACCCGGGGGACCGGGAGACCGTGCGGATCGATCCGCGCAACCACAAGACGGTCAAGCTGCCGGCTCAGCGCCGCCCGAGCCGGTCGCGCCGCCGCGCGCCGCTGCTGGTGGCCGCCGCGTTCGCGACCTGCTGGGCCGCGTTCGTCTCCTACGTTCCGGTCGCCGCCGTCATCGGGCTGGCCCGCACGCTCGAGGGCCAGGGCGGCCTGGGCGGCGCCGCGCACGCCGGCCTGGCGGGCTGGCTCCTCGGCCACGGCGTGCCGATCGGCACCTCCATCGGGCCGCTGGGCCTGGCGCCGCTGCTGCTGACCCTGCTGGCCGCCTGGCGCCTCAACCGCGCCGGCCTGCACGTGACCCGCGCGATCGGCGCCCGGCGCGGCGGCGGGCCCCCGGCGGGCCGGGGGGTCCCCGGGGCGGTGGGCCACGCGGACCCGCATGTGGGGGGCGGGGCGCGCCACGCCGGCGACGGCCGGGGGAGCGACGTCGCC
>NZ_JBEZXZ010000312.1:0-6642 GCF_040638275.1 Actinoplanes sp. NPDC026623
GCCACGACCACCAGCACGACGACGCCGGCACCGGCCGCGGCCACCACCAGCGACAGGTCCTGGGCGCGGTCCCGGCGGGCCTGCTGCGCCACGGCGGCCGGGTCCTCGGTGTGCACGACGACCGGCGCGGGTGCGGGTGCCCGGTCCGGCCCGAGCGTCTCGGTCAGCGCCCGGTAGGGGTTGACGACGCCGAAGCCGTAGCGATCGCTGCGGCGCCCGCCGGGTGCCGGGTCGGCGGTGGCGATGATCCGGCGGGCGACCTGCGCCGGGGTCAGCGCCGGGAACCGCTGCTTGACCAGCGCCGCGGTGGCGGAGACGAACGGCGCCGCGAAACTGGTGCCGTCGCTGCGGGTGTGCCCGGACCCGCGGGCGGCGACGGTGACCTGGACGCCGGGCGCGGTCACGTCCACCCAGTCACCGTGCTGGGAGAAGTCGCCGGCCACGCCGTCCGCCCCGATCGCGCCGACGCCGATGACGTCCGGGTAGGACGCCGGGTAGGGCCGCGGGTTCGCCTCGTTGGGCTTGCCGTGGTTGCCCGCGGCGGCGACCACGACCACGCCGGCGTCGACGGCGCGGGCCACGGCCTCGCGGACCCGGCTGTCGTCCTCGGTCATCACCAGGGACATGTTGATGACGTCGGCGTCGCCCTCGCCGACCGCCCAGTCGATCGCTTGGGCGAACCGGCCCGGGTCGGCCGGCTCGCCGCTCGTGGCGCCGCCACCGGTGTCGGTCTGCTCGCTGACCCGGATCGGCACGATCCGCGCGCCGGGCGCCAGGCCGCGCGGGCCCACGCCGTCGACCGGCTTCGCGGCGATGATGCCGGCCACCGCCGTGCCGTGGCCGACGCAGTCCTGCCGGCCGGTCGCGTCCCTGCGCAGGAAGTCGCGGCCCGCGGCGACCTGGTCGCGCAGCTGCGGATGGTCGGCGTCCACCCCGGAGTCGATCACCGCGACGCGCACCCCGTCGCCGGTGGCGAACGGCGCGAGCCGCTCGGGGTCGAACATCTGCACTTCGTAGGGCCTGGCCTTGCTCACCGGCAAGGACTCGGGCGGGCTCTGGCACGCGGCGGCGCGCGCCGGTGCGCCGGGCAGCAGGACGGCCGCCGACACGGCGACCGCGACCGCGATCCTGCGCAACTGCATGCCACTCCCCCGTCGAACACTCCGGGACTGGATGCTAGCGAGGCGCGGCCCGCCGCGGCGACCCGCCCGGTTCATGACCATGGGCTTCGATTGACCGGCTCCGGCGGCCGCCGCTAAGTTGTGGGGACCAACTGCGGCGTCGTGAGGGAAACCGGTGTGAATCCGGTGCGGTCGCGCCACTGTGAACGGTTCCCCCGGGACCCGTGAGTCAGGACGCTCACACGTACGCAGGCCTGTTGAACGGGACGCGTCATCCCGAAGGAGGTCTGACCCCTTATGCCAGATATTCAAGCGGTTCGCCCGCTGAGCACGCCCGCCGCCTCCCCGCGGGTGCTCGTGACGGCCGCCGGCGTCGTCATGCTGCTCCTGCTGCTCGCCTACCTGGTCGCCTTCGACCAGGGCGCGATCTCCCGCGGCGGGATGTATCTGCACGAACTGATGCACGACGGCCGGCATCTGCTCGGCGTCCCGTGTCACTGACGCCCGGGCGTTCCGCGCCGTCCTACGGCGCCATCCTGCTGCGGGGCCTGCTCGCGGGCCTGATCGCGGGCCTGCTGGCGGGCGTCTTCGCCTATGCGACCGGCGAGAGCCGCATCGACGCGGCGATCGCCATCGAGCAGGCCGCGGCCGAGCCCGCGGGCCCGGCCGCGGCGACCGAGTCGCAGCACGACGACGAGCTGGTCTCCCGCGACGGTCAGCGTGCCGGGCTGTTCCTCGCCACGGCGCTGTACGGCGTCGCGATGGGCGGCCTGCTGGCCACCGCCTACACGTTGCTGCGCCGCCGGCTGCGCACCTCGAGCGACACCCGGGCGGCGTTCGGGCTGGCCGGCGCGGCCCTGCTCGGCATCGTGCTGGTGCCGTTCGTCAAGTATCCGGCGAACCCGCCCGCGGTCGGCGACCCGGCGACGATCGACCAGCGCACGATCAGCTACCTGTCGATCGTGGTGATCGGCCTGGTCGCGGTCTGGGCCGGGGTGGTCGCGTCCCGGTCGCTGCGGGCGGCCTCGCCGGAGTGGCTGCGCGCCGCCGCGGCGGCCGGTGGCTTCCTGATCGTGGTCGCGATCGGCTACCTGCTGCTGCCGAGCATCGACGAGGTCCCCGGCACGTTCCCGGCGAGCCTGCTGTGGAACTTCCGGATGGCCTCGCTCGGCACCCAGGCCACGCTGTGGGCGGCGCTCGGGCTGGCGTTCGCGGCGCTGCTCGACCGGCTCGGAAGCCGGAGCGCCGCGGCGGCACGCGGGAAGTCCGATATCGTGGCCGTGTGAGCGGATTGCGGCTTCTCGCCGCCGCCACGACCCCGGGCCTGCGCCGCGCGGTCTTCGGCGGCGATGACGACCTCGACGAGGGCGGCCTGCGGGCCGCCCTCGCCCTTTGCGACGCCGGTGACCTCGGCGGCCGGGCCGACACCTGGTGCTGCGCGCCGTCGCAGGCCGCGCTGCAGACGGCCCGGGCGCTGGGCCACGACGATCCGGTCGTGGACAAGGCGCTCGCCGACCCGGACTACGGCGGCTGGACGGGGCTCGGCCTGGGCGACGTGGCCGGCGCCGAGCCGGACGGGCTGCAGGCCTGGCTCACCGACCCCGGCGCGGCGCCGCACGGCGGCGAGTCCCTGGCGGCGGTGCGTGCCCGCGCCGGGGCCTGGCTCGACCAACAGGCCGGGCTGCGGGTGGTCGCCGTCGCCCACCCGGTCGTGGTGCGGGCGGTGCTGACCCACGCGCTGGGCCTGCCGGACGACGCGGTGTGGCTGCTGGACGTGGCGCCGCTGTCGCTGACCCGGCTCGCCTACCGGACCGGCCGCTGGCACCTGTCCTTCCCCCCGCACGCCGCGGACCCGCAGTAGCCGGCGCTATCGGGGGCGAAGGTCGGCGAGCACGTCGTCGAGCGCGGCTCCGGTTCGGGTGAGCGTTGCGTGAGGTACGCCTCGTCGGTGATCACGCCGTCGACGCGCATGACCACGCTCACGAGGGCGTTGCCCGAGCATGCGTACGTCCGTGCGAGCGGGTCCTCGGTGCCTTTGTCCGTCTGATCGACAATGGCCATACCGCCGTCCCCGATCCCTTGCAGCGGCACGACAAGGCGCTCAAACGATCGCACCCTACGCTCGATCTCGCGCATTTGGCCGCACTCGTCAGCGGCCGGATCAGCCCGGTTGATGTCGACGCTGACCATGTCCACATCTCCGGTGTAGGCCCAGACCCGCTGAAACCACGCGGCGTCGACGCGGCCATGGCCCGAGGACCGGCGAGGCCGGCACCCACCGACCATAATTGTCGGCTAGACAAATCTTTTTGTCGGTGGGAGAGTTCGACGTATGGAGAGCGTCGCAGTGATCGAGGACCCGGCCGCGGCCGCGGTCAGCCTGGATCCCATCCGCAGCCGGCTCCTCGCCGAGCTGGCCGTCCCCGGCTCGGCGACGATGCTCGCCGCCAAGGTCGGGCTCCCCCGGCAGAAGGTCAACTACCACCTGCGCACCCTGGAGCAGCACGGCATGATCGAGCTGGTCGAGGAGCGCCGCAAGGGCAACGTCACCGAGCGGATGCTGCAGGCCACCGCCGTGTCCTACGTGATCTCCCCGGCCACCATGTCGGCGCTCGCCCCGGACCCGTCCCGGGACCCGGACCGGCTGTCGGCGCGCTGGCTGCTCGCCGTCGCCGCCCGCCTGGTCCGCGACGTCGGCGAGCTGCTCACCGGCGCCGGCCGGGCCCGGCAGCGGGTCGCCACGTTCGCGATCGACGCCGAGGTCCGCTTCGCGAGCGCCGCCGACCGGGCCGCGTTCGCCGAGGAGCTGACCGTCGCCGTCTCCCGGCTGGTGAGCAAATACCACGACGAGGACGCGCCGGGCGGGCGCGGCCACCGCCTGGTCGTCGCCGTGCACCCGAGCGTCACCCGGGAGGACTGAGATGGGCAAGGACTTCGACATCCGCCTCGACGCCGAGGTGCCGGCCAGTCCCGAGCAGGTCTGGGACGCCATCGCCACCGGGCCGGGGATCAGCTCCTGGTTCATCGGGCGCACCGAGGTCGACGGCGCGACGGTGCGGACCTCGTTCGGCGACGGCTGGATACCCACCGGCACCGTCACCGCCTCGGACGCGCCGCACCGCCTCGCCTACGGCAGCGCCGCCGGGCCGGACGGCCGCTTCGTCGCGTACGAGTATCTGATCGAGGGCCGCGCCGGCGCGGCCACCGTGCTGCGGGCCGTGACCAGCGGTTTTCTGCCGGGTGACGACTGGGGCGACGAGTTCGAGGCGATGCGCTACGGCACCGAGTTGTTCTTCAAGACCCTGCTGCAGTGCCTGGAATGGTTCCCCGGCCGCACGGCCACGCCGGTCACCGCGTTCGGCCCGCAGGTCTCCGACTGGCCCCGCACCTGGCGCCACCTGTACGCGGCCCTGGGGCTGAGCCCGGCGCCGCGCGCCGGCGACCCGGTGCGCGGCGAGCCGATCGGCGACGGGGTCGTCTACTTCGTCAACCCGCACACGCTGGGCATCCGCACCCCGGACGCCCTCTACCGGTTCCTCCGCGGCCGGCACGGCGCCATGGTCGCCGGCCACGCGCTCTTCGCACCCGCGGACACCGCCGAATGGCAGCCGTTCCTCGACTCGCTCGACGCCACCGATTCCTGAAGGGACACGATCATGGCCACCGTCACCTCCGCCGACGGCACCACCATCGCCTACGAGACGACCGGCTCCGGGCCCGCGCTGATCATCGTCGACGGCGCCATGTGCTACCGCGACAACGGCCCGGCACGGGACCTCGCGGCCGCCCTCGCCGACACCTGCACCGTTGTCATCTACGACCGGCGCGGCCGGGGCGCGAGCGGCAACACCCTGCCCTGGTCCGCCGAGCGCGAGATCGAGGACATCGCCGCGCTGCTCGAGGCCGTCGGCGGCGGGGCGTACCTGGTCGGCTGCTCCTCCGGTGCCGTGCTCGCCGCCGACGCCGCGAACCGCCTCGACGGGGTCCGCAAGCTGGCCCTCTACGAGCCGCCGTTCATCGTCGACGGCAGCCACCCGGCGCGCCCGGACACCTACCTCCCCGAAACCGAGGCGATGATCGCCGCCGGCGACAACGGCGGCGCGGTCAAGAAGTTCCTGCGCCACGTCGGCGTGCCCGGCTTCGTGGTGCAGATCATGGCGCTGACCCCGGTCTTCCGGAAACTCAAGGCCGTCGCGCCGACGCTCCCCTACGACCTGCGCATCCTCGGCGACACCGGCCGCGGCCTGCCGCTGGACGCCGGCCGGTGGGCGCAGGTGCGGGTCCCGGCGGTCGTCATGGACGGCGGCAGGAGCCCGCAGTACATGCGCAACGCGGCGAAGGCGCTCAGCGAGGCCCTGCCGAAGGCCGACTACCGCACCCTGCCGGGGCAGACCCACATCGTGAAGGCGCCGGTCCTCGCGCCGGCGGTCAAGGAGTTCCTCGCCTAACTCCCCAGGCTGTCGCGGGCCCAGCGGGTCAGCAGCGACAGCACCGGGGCGCGGCCGGCGAAGATCGCCGCCGTCTCCCGGGTGTCGTAGGCGGCCCGGCTCGGTGCCCGGTCCAGCGCGTGCAGCATCCGCGGGGCGAGCCAGTAGTACTTCGCCGCGCCGGTCAATCTGATCGCCCGGCGCACGGTGGCACCGTCCACGGCGGCGCCGAGGCCGCGCCGGTAGCCGTCGCCGACCGCGGCCGCTACCTCGTCGAGCAGCCCCACGTCGATCAGGCCGTCGAAGAACGCGTCAAGGGTCAGGTTCGCGACGTCCTCGCCGATCGCACCCGGGCCGGTGAACGCCCAGTCGAGCAGGACCGGCCCGTGGCCGGCCAGGACCAGGTTCATCGGCCACAGGTCGTGGTGGCACAGCGTGCGCGGCAGCCGGTCCGCGGCGGCGAGCACGTCGGCGCGGCACCGCCACAACGTACGCAGGTCGTCCCGCAGCCGCGGCGACCAGGCGGCGACCGCGACGGGATGCTCCCAGTCCGGCTCGCCGAGCGAAGACTGGGCGACGGTGTAGTCGCGCAGGAAGTCCCGCGACAGCCACCCGTGGTCCGGTGGGCGGCCCAGCCAGCGCGCCTGCCCGGCGCCGATCCGGTACGCGACGTCGCCGAACTCCGCGGCGCCGCAGCCGGTGCCGGGCGTGCCGTCGACGTCCTCCAGCCACATGGCGACCGACGAGTCGGCGCGCTCCTCGACGTCGATCAGGGCGGGCGCGTGCAGCCCGGCGTCGGCGAAGGCGGTGCCGGCCAGCCCGGTCGAGTAAGCGAGCAGCTCCCGCCGCCAGTAGTTCCAGTGCCCCGGGATCCCGGAGGCCTGCAGGTGCGCGGCGGCCTCCGGGCGCCCGGGAGTGGAGATCTTCAGGATCGCGCTGCCGTCGCCGCGCCGCACCCGCCAGATTCCGCCGGTGACGCCGCTGTGGAGGTTGTGCGGCAACTCCTGTGCCGTCCCGGCGTCCGCGACGAGGTCCTGCGGCGGGCTGGGCACGCACCCGACCGTAGCGCGGCGGCACCGGCCGGAGCGCCGCCA
>NZ_JBEZXZ010000313.1:0-6610 GCF_040638275.1 Actinoplanes sp. NPDC026623
CGGGCCTCGACCCGGCCGGCCCGCGCCACAGCGTGGCTGCCGACTTCGCGGCCGTGGCCCGGGCCGCCCGGTCCGGTGCGCCGCGCTGCCGCGCGCTGCTGGAGGACTCGGCCCGCTACGTCGCGGCGGCCGCCGAGTCGGTGGTCAACCTGCTCGACATCGACCTGGTGGTGCTGACCGGCCCGGGATTCGCGGCGGCGTCCTTCGTGTACGGCCCGGCCATCACGCGGCGGATCGCGGTGGCCGACGCCCGCACCTGGCACCGCTCGGTGACCGTGACCGTCTCGCTGGCCGCCGCGACCGCCTCGGCCACCGGCGCCGCGGCCCTGGTCCTGCAATCACACCTACGGCGATAGCCCCACGCCCGGCTCTCGACCTGGGGACGCCACGTCGCGGCGCGGTGCGTCGCGTCGGCTAGCCTGCCGTCATGGCGAGCGCCGAGCTGGACGAGCTGATCGTCGCGGACGCCGAGGCGCTGCGCGCGTGGCTGTCGGCCAACCACGCCACGTCGCCCGGCGTCTGGCTGGCCCTGACCAGGAAGGGCGGCACGGTCACCACGCTGACCTGGCAGCAGGCGGTCGACGAGGCCCTGTGCTTCGGCTGGATCGACGGGCAGACCCGGAAACGGGATCAGGAGACCTCCGGGATCCGGTTCACCCCTCGCAGACCCCGCAGCGCCTGGTCGCAGCGCAACATCGCCAACGTGGCCCGGCTGGAGACACAGGGCCGGATGCTGCCCCCGGGCCGCGCCGCGGTGGACGCCGCGAAGGCCGACGGGCGGTGGGCCCGGGCCTACGCCCCGCCGTCGGAGGCCGAGGCACCGGCCGACCTCCTCGCCGCCATCGCCGCCGTCCCGGCCGCCCAGGCCATGTTCGACGTCCTCACCAAGACCAACCAGTTCGCTCTCATCTACCGGGTCAACGCCGTCAAACGGGCGCAGACCCGCGAGCGAAAGATCGGCGAGTTCGTCGCCATGCTCGCCCGCCACGAGACGATCTACCCGCAGAAGGCCAGGCCTGCGAACCCGCCGTGATCGGCACCCTGCCGCCGACCGGGCGGGCGGGCGGCGACGGATCGTGTCGTGTGCTGAACTGGGGCATGCAGATGCGTCCCGCGGAACTGGCGGCGATCCGTGCCGGCGACGTCGACGTGGCGTTCCGCCGGTGGGAGCGGCCCCGCGTCAGGATCGGCACCCGGATGCGTACCGCGGTCGGACTGGTCGAGATCACGTCCGTCGACCGCGTACCGGTGCGGTCGCTCACCGCCGCGGACGCCCGCCGGGCCGGCGCCGCGTCGCTGACCGCGCTCCGGCAGGGTTTGGACCGCACGCACCCCGACCGGCCGGTCTATCGGATCGGGCTGCGATACGCGGGTGCCGACCCGCGGCACGCGCTGCGTGCGGCGGTGCCCGGCGCCGCGGAGATCGACACGATCGTCGCGGGGCTCGACCGGCTCGACCACGCCTCGCCGACCGGGCCCTGGACCCGGGCAACCCTGCTGCTGATCGACGAACTGCCGGCCACCCGGGCACCCGACCTCGCACGGCGGATGGGACGCGACACCCCGGCGTTCAAACAGAACGTGCGCAAGCTCAAGGAGCGCGGTCTGACCGAGTCGCTCGACATCGGCTACCGGCTCTCGGCGCGCGGCGCCGCCGTCCTGGACCACGAGGGTCATCCCCGGCCGGCCCGGGGCCGGCCGGCGCCGGAGCCGGGAATTCCGTTGCCGCACCTCGGCGCGGCCGCGACCCGTGCGCTCACCGCGCGCGGCGTGGTCCGCCTCGAGCAGGTCGCCGACCTCACGGAAGGCGAGGTGCGGGCACTGCACGGAGTCGGGCCCTACGCCCTTCGCCACCTGCGAGCAGCGATGGACGCGGCCGGTCTGGCCTTCCGCGGCGACCCCGGCCTCGGCTCGCAGGCCACCGACTAGGACCGGACGATCTCGCCGATCGGGCGCCGCGGCTCGTGATCCAACGTCACGCCCCGCACGCCGATCCGGGCAGGCTCGCCGCGGTCACACCCGGCCGCGCCTCACTCGCGTTTGCGTGCGGCTGCCAACGTGGTGACATGGCTGGCTGGATTGCCTTGGTCGCCGCTTTGATCGGCGCGATAGCCGGGACGTTGTCCACCTACTTGACCCTGCGTCCCAAGCTGACACTCGAGCTGGAGTACGCCTACGACCGCACGCTGCGCGACAAACGCATCGACTCCTACCAGCGCCTCTTCTACGTCACCAGGCACTTTCCCCGCTATTACCTGGATGACAGCAGGCCGACCGGCTCCGACCTGCAGCAATACCGCGCGGAGTTGCACGACTGGTATTTCAACCAGGTTGCCGGCGGCATGTTCCTGACAGCGGCGGCCAAGCGGTCCTTCCTGGAGCTGCAGAACCACATAGCCGGCCTGATCTTCGACGACGGGTTGCCGCGCAACGATCAGAACGCCCCGATCTCCCCTGAGGCCTGCGACGAGCTGTTGGCCCTCGGCCGCCGCCTACGTCACCAGCTGGTGGCCGACCTGGGGGCCGCCAATACCCCGAGAATCTCAGGAACCCACCCGAAACCGACCCTGGAACCCCCACGCGCCGTCTTTCACCCTCGCTGATCCGCGCGGGTGTCCGGTTTCGGCGGGAGCTGCCGCTGATGAGCCGGCGGCTGTCGTTCGCCCGCGCCGCGGTCGCCCTGCCCGACCATGGCGATCCTACGGTCGGGAGGCAGAACCTAGCCGCGGAGTTCGCCCAGTCGGCGCTCCGGGTTCGGCGCCGCCGCCGCGAGGGTCTTCGTGTACTCGTGCCGGGGGTTGAGGATCACCTCGTCGGCGGGGCCGCGTTCGACGATCCGCCCGCGGTACATCACCAGGATCTCGTCGGAGAAGTGCCGGGCGGTCGCCAGGTCGTGGGTGATGTAGAGGACGCCCAGGTGCTCCTCGCGCTGCAGGGTGGCGAGCAGGTTGAGCAGGCCCAGCCGGATCGAGACGTCCAGCATCGACACCGGCTCGTCGGCGATCAGCACGCCCGGCTCGGGTGCGAGCGCCCGGGCGATCGCGACCCGCTGCCGCTGCCCGCCGGACAGTTCGTGCGGGCGCCGCCGGGCCACCTGCGCGGCCGGGGTGAGCCGCACCCGTTCCAGCAGCTCGAGGACCCGGCGGCGCACCTCGGCCGAGGTCATCCCCGGGTGGTGCAGCCGTACCGGGCGTTCCAGGTGGTGCGCGACGGTGTGGTGCGGGTTGAGCGAGGCGAACGGGTCCTGGAAGACCATCTGCACGCGCCGGCGGTAGCCGGCGAGGCCGGCGCCGCGGCGCGCGACCGGCTCGCCGTCCAGCAGGATCTCCCCCGCGGTCGGCCGTTCCAGTTGCAGCAGCAGCTTCGCGATCGTCGACTTGCCGCTGCCGCTCTGGCCGACCAGCGCGATGGTCCGGCCGGGTTCGAGCGTGAAGCCGACGTCGTCGACGGCGCGCAGCCGGCCGGTGCGCAGGCCGTCCCGCAGGCGGTAGTCCTTGACCAGGCCGCGTACCTCGAGGGTGTTCACGCGGTGTCCTCCGTCGGCAGGGCGCTCAGGCGGTCGTCGGCCGCGCCGCGTACGAAGGAGCCGCGCTCGCCGGTGAGGCTGGGGAAGGAGGCCAGCAACTGCTGGGTGTACTCGTGGCGGGGCTCGGTGTAGAGCGTCGCCGCGTCGCCCAGCTCGACGATCTCGCCGCGGCGCATCACGGCGATCCGGTCGCTGATCTCCAGCAGCAGCGGCAGGTCGTGGGTGATGAAGAGGACCGCGAAGCCCAGTTCGTCGCGCAGCCGGGCGATCTCCCGCAGGATCTCGCGCTGCACCACCACGTCCAGGGCGGTGGTCGGCTCATCCATGATCATTACCTGCGGCTCCAGCGCCATGGCCATGGCGATCATGACCCGCTGCCGCATGCCGCCGGAGAGCTCATGGGGGTACGCGTTCAGCCGGGCCCGGTCCACGCCGACGCGTTCGAGCAGGTCGCCGGAGCGCTGCCGGCGCTGCCTGCGGTCCATGCCGGGCCGGTGCGTGATGAAGATGTCGTCGAGCTGGTCGCGGATGGACACCACCGGGTTGAGCGAGTTCATCGCGCCCTGGAAGACCATGGAGATCGTGTCCCAGCGGGTGGCGCGCAGCTCCTCGGCGTGCAACTCGTTCCAGTCGATGTCCCCGGCCTCGCGGGAGTGGAACACCGCGCGGCCCGAGGTGATCACGGCGGGCGGTTTGAGGAGCCGGATGATCCCGTACGCGAGGGTGCTCTTGCCGCAGCCGCTCTCCCCCGCCAGGCCGAGCACCTCGCCGCGGCGCAGCGTCAGCGAGACGTCCTTGACCGCGTGCACGACCGGCTCGACCAGGTAGTCGACGCTGAAGTTCTCGATCGTGAGCACCGGCGGGCCGGTGGCCGTCACAGCGTGGCCTCCTTGGCCTTCTCCAACTGCTCGCGGGACATCCGCCAGCCGCGGCGGGCGGACCGGGTCTGGTTGCGCAGCTTCGGGTTGATGACCTCGTCGATCGAGAAGTTGATCAGCGAGAGGGCGGCGCCGAACAGGGCCAGCATCAGGCCCGGCGGGACGAACCACCACCAGGCGCCGAGCCGCAGCGCGAGGCCGTTCTGCGCGTAGTAGAGCATGGTGCCCCAGGTGAACGAGCCGCTGGCGCCGAGGCCGAGGAAGGACAGCCCGGCCTCGCCGAGGATCGCGAAGATGACCGCGAAGACCACCTGCGAGGCGAGCAGCGGGATCAGGTTGGGCAGGATCTCCACGGCCAGGATCCGCCAGCGTCTCTCCCCGGCCACCCGGGAGGCCAGCACGTAGTCGCGGTTGCGCAGGCTCAGGGTGTTGCCGCGCAGCACCCGGGCCGAGCCGGCCCAGCCGGTGATGGACAGCACCAGCGCCACCAGCCACAGGCTCTTGTCCGGCACGTAGCTGGAGATCACGATCACCAGCGGGAGGCCGGGTATCACCAGCATGATGTTCGTGAACAGGGCGAACGCCTCGTCGACCCAGCCGCCCGCGTACGCGCCGACCACGCCGAAGAACCCGGACAGCAGCAGGGTGAGCACGCCGACGATGGCGCCGATGGTGAGCGAGCCGCGGGTGGCGTGCGCAAGCTGGGCGAGCACGTCCTGCCCGGTCTGGGTGGTGCCGAGCCAGTGCTCGGCGCTCGGCGCGGTGAGCCCGATGTCGTTCACCAGCGCCGGATCCTGCAGGAAGAGCGGCCCGAGCAGGCCGAACAGCAGGATCACGCCGCCGAGGATCAGGCCGGTGGCCAGCTTGGCGGTCATCCGCGGCAGCGCGAACCCGCGCCGGCCGGACGCCGCCAGCGAGGCCTCCGCGTCGGCGGAGGCGGCCTCGGCCGCCTGGGTGGCCAGTGTCATGTCAGCCCCCGGCCCGGGTACGCGGGTCGATGACCGAATACAGGAGGTCGACCAGGAGGTTGGCGCAGAGCACCGACAGCGTGATGACCAGGAAGATGCCCTGCATCAGGGCGTAGTCGTTGTTGCCGACCGCCTGCAGCAGCGCCGACCCGATGCCGGGGTAGGAGAACACCGCCTCGGTGACGATCGAGCCGGCGACCACGAAGCCGAGCGAGATGGCGAAGCCCGAGACGGACGGGAGGATGGCGTTGCGCGCCGCGTACCGGCGCATGATCCGGCCCGGGCGCAGGCCCTTGGCCTCCGCCGTGACCAGGTAGTCCTCGGAGAGCGTGGAGACCATCATGTTGCGCATGCCGAGCATCCAGCCGCCGACCGAGGACAGCACGATGGTGAGCGCCGGCAGCGCGCCGTAGTAGAGCACCGAGACGATGAACGGGCCGTTCCAGCCGGGCGTCACCGTGTAGACGTCGTAGCCGCCGTTGAGCGGGAAGATCGGCCACACGCTGCCGAACAGGTACAGCAGGATCAGGGCCAGCCAGAAGTACGGCACGGACTGGAACATCGTGGTCACCGGCACCAGGTTGTCCAGCCACGACCCTCGCCGCCAGCCGGCCAGGGTGCCCAGCCCCACCCCGGCCAGGAACGAGATGATCGTGGCGAGCCCGATGAGCCCGATGGTCCACGGCAGGGTCTGCGCGATGATCGAGGTGACCGTCGCCGGGAAGTACGCCACCGAGGTGCCGAAGTCCCCGGTGACCAGGTTGTGCAGGTAGTCGACGTACTGCGACCACAGCGACCGGTCGGTGTCGGCGCCGAGCAGCGCCTCGATCGCGTGTCTCATCTCGGGGGTGACCGGGCCGTGCTGGCCCAGCTTGGAGATCATGATGTCGACCGGGTCGCCCGGCATGAGCCGCGGGATGAAGAAGTTCACCGTCACCGCGGCCCAGAAGGCGATCAGGTAGAACCCGAGCTTGCGGGCCAGGTAGCGCACGCCGGCCCGGCTACTTCGCCGGCTTCAGGTTGACCATGACGATGCCGTTGTCCCAGACCTTCCAGGACGCGGGCAGCGCGTACTTGTTCTCGTTCGTCGGCCAGCCCGTGGCGTGCGCGGTGCTGAACTCGGTGAGCATCGAGTTGATGTAGATCGGTATGTACGGCATGTCGCGGACGATCTCGGTCTGGATGGCCGCGTACTGCTGCTTCTGCGCGGCCTCGTCGTTGGTCGCCGCGGCCGCGGC
>NZ_JBEZXZ010000314.1:0-6589 GCF_040638275.1 Actinoplanes sp. NPDC026623
GTCCGGCCGTCGACGGCCGGACCCGCCACCCGTACCGCGGCCTCCCGGTCGGGGCGAAGTGCCGCCGGCCGCTCGCACAGCGGAGCAGACCGCCGAGGATCACCTCGCGGACCGATGAACGGCTCACACGGCCGGCAGGCCTGATTACCGCCGACCGGGGGTACCTGCGTTCCGTCGGCGAGCGAGGGAGTCGAGGAACAAGATCATGAAAATCTGGCCGGGCAACCCGTACCCGCTGGGCGCCACCTACGACGGGGGCGGCACCAACTTCGCGATCTTCTCGGAGGTGGCTGAACGGGTCGAGCTGTGTCTTCTCGACGAGAGCGGGGAGACAAGGATCGACCTGCCGGAGCGGGAGGCGTTCGTGTGGCACGGCTATCTGCCGCGGGTGGTGCCGGGCCAGCGGTACGGCTACCGGGTGCACGGGCCGTACGACCCGTCGCGGGGGCTGCGCTGCAATCCCAGCAAGCTGCTGCTCGACCCGTACGCCAAAGCGATCGAGGGAGGCATCGAGTGGAAGGAGGCCCTGTTCTCCTACCGCTTCGGCGATTCGGCGAGCTTCAACGACGCGGATTCGGCACCCTACGCCCCGAAGTCCACGGTGATCAACCCGTTCTTCGACTGGGGCAACGACCGCCCGCTGAAGATCCCGTTCTACCAGACCGTGATCTACGAGGCGCACGTCAAGGGGATGACGATCCGGCACCCCGACATCCCCGAGGACGTCCGCGGCACCTACTCGGGCCTGGCACACCCGGCGGTGATCAAGTACTTGAAGCAGCTTGGCATCACCGCCGTCGAGCTGATGCCGGTGCACCAGTTCGTGCACGACGGCGGGCTGATCGACCGCGGCCTGGCCAACTACTGGGGCTACAACACCATCGGATTCTTCGCGCCGCACGACGGCTATTCGTCGTTCGGCGGCCGGGGCGGACAGGTCCAGGAGTTCAAGACGATGGTCAAGGCGCTGCACAGCGCGGGCATCGAGGTCATTCTGGACGTGGTCTACAACCACACGGCCGAGGGAAACCACCTCGGCCCGACGCTCTCCTTCCGGGGCATCGACAACGCGGCCTACTACCGGCTCGTCGAACACGATCGGCAGTACTACTACGACACCACCGGCACCGGTAACAGCCTCAACGTGCGACACCACGAGTCGCTACGGCTGCTGATGGATTCGCTGCGGTACTGGGTGCTCGAGATGCACGTCGACGGGTTCCGCTTCGACCTGGCCGCCGCGCTGGCCCGCGAGTTCCACGAGGTGAACCGGCTGGCCGCCTTCTTCGACCTGGTCAACCAGGACCCGGTCGTCTCACAGGTGAAGCTGATCGCCGAACCGTGGGATCTGGGCGACGGCGGCTACCAGGTGGGCGGCTTTCCCCCGAACTGGACCGAGTGGAACGGCAGGTACCGCGACTCGATACGCGACTTCTGGCGTGGCGAGCCCTTCATCCTTGGTGAGTTCGCGTCCCGGTTCACCGGCAGCTCGGACCTGTACGAGGTGGACGGCCGCCGCCCGATCGCGTCGATCAACTTCGTCACCGCCCACGACGGGTTCACCCTCGCCGACCTGGTCTCGTACAACCACAAGCACAACGAGGCCAACGGTGAGGACAACCGGGACGGCGAAAGCCACAACCGCTCCTGGAACTGCGGCGTCGAGGGCGACACCGACGACCCGGGTACCGTCATGCTGCGCGAACGGCAGAAACGCAACTTCCTCGCCACGCTCCTGCTCAGTCAGGGCGTACCGATGATCGTGCACGGCGACGAGCTCGGCCGCACCCAGCACGGCAACAACAACGTCTACGCCCAGGACAACGAGATCAGCTGGATCGACTGGGCGAACGCCCGGCACCACGACGTCCTGACGGTGTTCACCCGGAAGCTGACCCGGCTCCGCGCCGAACATCCGATCTTCCGACGCCGCCGGTTCTTCACCAGCGACCCGGCCGGCGACTCCCGGCTGCCCGGCATCGCCTGGCTGCGCTGCGACGGCGAGCCGATGTCCGAACACGACTGGCACGACGGGGCGGCGCGCACCATCGCCGTGTTCCTCAACGGTGACGGCATCCCGGAATCCGACGCGCTGGGCGAGCGGATCGTCGACGACTCGTTCCTGCTGTTCTTCAACGCGTCACCGGAGCAGGTCAAGTTCACCGTGCCCGATGCGGCGTACGGGCAGACGTGGGAGATCATCGTCGACACCGCCGACCCGCTGCTCGCGACCGCCTACGGGAGGATCAGAGCACAGGAGCGCCTGCCGTTGACCGCCCACAGCGTGCTCGTGCTGCGCCGACGGTACTGACCGGCCCACCCCGGTATCGGTGTCGGGGTCCGTCCGGTGGGTATACACCGCCGGTGAACGCACCCCCGGACGCTTCCCACACCGACGAGCAACTGCGCCGGCTGCGGTCGGTGGCCGCCCGGTTGTACGGCTGGGACGAGCTGCACCCGTTGCAGGCCGCCGCCATGAGTCACGTGATGGACGGCCGCGACACCATGCTGATGGCATCCACCGGGTTCGGCAAATCGGCGGTCTACCAGGTTCCGGCCGTCCTGATGGACGGACCGACCGTCATCGTGTCGCCATTGCTGGCCCTGCAGCGGGACCAGACCCGAGCGCTGGCCGGGCATGGAGCGCCGGACGCGCACGCGGTGAACTCCGCGAACTCCGCCGGCGCCAACAGCGAAGCCTTCGAGGCTGACCTCGGTGTCGGCGGCGTCGACCAGCCGGTTGGCGGCGATCGTGGTCCCGTAAGCCACCGCCAACGACGCGGCCAGCAGTAACCCCAGCCCGGCCAGCACCACCAGATCGACCAGCACGCGGAAGACCAGGTTGCCCGGGTATTCGGGGAGCCGCCAGATCCGGCGGATCGAGGAGCGCAGCGCGTCGATCCAGAACCATCCGGTGACCGGCAGGCCGACGAACGCGATGACGCCGGCGGTGCGCCGGGCGTGCAGCAACGTCTGCACGTCCAGGCTGGCCGGGTCCACTGCAAAGTAGACAGCCACCGACCGCACTATCGTCGCGTCGTTCAGGACGAACCCGAAGACCGCGAACTCGAGCAACCCGAGCGCGAATATCGCGAAGAAGGCGTAATACGTCACCGCGGCCGAGAGCCGGCCGCCGTCGGCGTCGTCGTATCGCACGCCGGCCCGGACCAGATGATCCAGCCAATCGACGCGGCGGCGGAGCACCCGCCAGGCCGCCGGGATCCACCGCATGAGATGCCTCGCCACGCGGTCCCCAGTACCCGCCGGCCGGCCGTTTGCGCCGCGCGCCTGGCCGCCCGAGGTCGGGCGCGGAACCGATCCTGCTTTCAACCGCGCCGATCGGGGTAACCGGCTCGGCATGACGAACCGTGATGAAGGCGTGTGGCGCGACGAAGAGAAACTGCCGCTGTCTGACCTGGTACAGGCGATGGCAACGTACTCGCAGGACGGTCAGGTGGATGACCTGACCGGCTCGGACGCCGGTGCCGAGGCGGAGTTCGGGGATGGGGCTACCACCGGGCGCCAGTCGGGCGAGGACGACAGCGCCCCGGGTGACGCCGACCCCACATCGTCGGCGGCCCGGCTGCTGCGGCCGTCGCCGGACGGCACCTCGGCCGACGGGCGAACCGGGCCGAACTGACCGCCGAGCCGTCCGCCCACGATTGGAGGTGATCCGAGGGCAGCGTTACGCAGATCACCTTCTTCGGAGTCCCGGGGCCATTCGCGAGACCGCCGGCATACCCGGCGCTGAGCCGGGTATGCGGGATCCATGCGAGGCGACAACTACCCCAGGCAGGTGTCCGATCCGGAGAGCGAAGGCCTTCCGGACACCGCGGACGACGATTCCACCGCCTACGACGAGGTCGACTCCGGCCGGTGGGCGGACGGCCCGGA
Source organism: Actinoplanes sp. NPDC026623 (assembly GCF_040638275.1). Taxonomy (NCBI): domain Bacteria; kingdom Bacillati; phylum Actinomycetota; class Actinomycetes; order Micromonosporales; family Micromonosporaceae; genus Actinoplanes; species Actinoplanes sp. NPDC026623. Next base: position 3,895 of record NZ_JBEZXZ010000314.1, read on the forward strand.
CCCGGCGGCCCTGCCGGCCGATCACGCCCAGGCGGTCACGAAGTTCGGCACCACCGCCGAAGAACAGCGTGCCGGGGAGTCCCTGGACTACCGCCTGGCCCAGGAGGAGCCCGACGTGCAGCCCGAGGACCCGCTGGGCTCCCCCGGCATGCTGGCCGACGAGGCGATAGACGGGCAGGGCGCGGCCCAGGCCTCGCTGGACGCCGACGTGTACGGCGAGAGCCCCACCTCGGACCCGCACTCGCCGGTGTCGCTCTACGACCATGGGCAGCTCGACGGCGCGTCGCCGGAGCCGATCGGCCGCCTGGTCGAGCCGGACGAGGGCTACGGCTTTGACGCCGAGACGGACAGCGTCGCGTACGACGCGGGCGCGGGCGGCGGCGGGGCGAGCGCCGAGGAGCTCGCCGTGCGGGTGACCGACGCCCCGGAGTACCACTGACCGGTCGCCGGCGCGTCGCGCCGTCGGCCTGGGCGCCGTTGCTCATCCCCGCCCAGGGCTTCCTGGTCGCGGTCGAGTTCCGCTCCCGGTTCTGACGGGCGCTGCACCGGCTTGGGCCAGGACCAGATCCGGTCGAAACGCTCGCCGGACGGAAGCCGGCGACCTCGGCGCCGGGCAGGCACGGCGACCTCGGCGCCGGGCAGGCACTGACCGCGCCGGCCTGGAGAGAATGGTGAGACGCCGATGATCAGCACCGACGAGGACGTGCGCGCGGCGATCGAGCGGGAACTGCCGGGTGTCCGCGGCGACCTCGAACAACTGATCCGCATCCCCGGGGTCGCGTTCCCCGGATTCGACCACGCGCACCTCGACCGGTCCGCCGCGGCCGTCGCCGAGTTGCTGCGCGGCTGCGGTCTCGAGGTGCGGATCGCGCGCGCCGGCGGGCAGCCCGCGGTCATCGGGCGCCGGCCGGCGCCGCACGGCGCGCCCACCGTTCTGCTGTACGCCCATCACGACGTCCAGCCGGCCGGTGACCTGGCGCTGTGGGACAGCGACCCGTTCGAGCCGGTCGAGCGCGACGGCCGGCTCTATGGGCGGGGTGCCGCGGACGACAAGGCCGGCGTGATGGCCCACGTCGCGGCGCTGCGCGCCCTGGGCGACGACCTGCCCGTCGGCGTCGTCGTCCTCGTCGAGGGCGAGGAGGAGTACGGCTCGGACTCCCTGGACCGGCTGATCACCGACCACGTCGAGTGGCTACGCTCCGACGTGATCGTCGTCGCCGACTCCGACAACTGGGAGATCGGCCGACCGGCTCTGACGACCTCGTTGCGCGGAGTGGTCAGCTGCTTCGTCGAGGTGAGCACGCCGCACGGTGACGTGCGCGGCGGCCCCGTCCGGGACGCGCTCACCGTGCTGAGCCGGCTCCTGAGCACCCTGCACGACGACGACGGCGAGGTCGCGGTCGACGGGCTCCTCGGCCGCCCGGGCACGGGGGTCGATTACCCGCCCGACCGCCTCCGTCAGGAGGCCGGTGTTCTCGACGGGGTCCGGCTGATCGGCAACGGCAGGCTCGCCGACCGGCTCTGGACCAAACCCGCGATCGCGGTGCTCGGCATCGACGCGCCGCCCGCCGGGAGGGCGCTCCACGCCCTGTCACACAGGGCCAAAGCCAAGATCAGCGTACGGCTGGCGCCCGGCGACGACCCGGCCTCGGCGTACGCGGCCGTTTGTGCCCATCTGAGGGCACGGGTGCCCTGGGGAGCCGGTTTGGAGGTGAGCCTGGAAAGCAGCGGCGCACCGTGCGTCGTCGACGCGACCGGCCGGGCCTACCACACGGCGCGCGCCGCCTGCACCACCGCTTGGGACGGAACCGCCCCGGTCGACATCGGCATCGGCGGCTCGATCCCCGCCGTCGCCATCTTCCAGAGGCGATTCGGTGAGACGGCGATCCTGGTCACCGGCATCGAGGACCCGTACTGTGCCGCGCACGGGCCGAATGAGGGTCTGCATCTCGCGGAATTCGCCCGGACCTGCCTCGCCGAGGCGCTCCTGCTGCGCAATCTCGCCAGAATACCGGGTTGAACGACCGCGTTCTCGCGTGCCGGACGGTCAAGGCGTGGATACCGAAGCCACGTCGATCGCCGCGGGCTGCGGGCTGGATCGCCCGCCGCTCCACGGGCTCATCCCGGCCTGAACTCCGCGAGGCTCACCGCGGACGGACGCCGCCGGCTCAGCCGATGCCCGCCCCCTTGGCGGTGAGCTTGCCGAGCAGGTCGTGTGCGCGGACCGCGCGTTCGGCGTCCTCCTGGCGGCACTGCTCGATGAATTCCTTGACGTCCTCATGATCCGCGGCGTCCTCGGTGTACTGCTCGTACGCCTGCCCGGCCTTGAGGGCGTGGTACTGGATCGCCACGAGGTCATAGACGATCTCCAGCCATGATCCCCAACACCGGCTGCTGCAGCAGCCTGGAAAGAAAGTCGTCGCGGCGGTCGTCGGCCGGGTCACACGGAACCCAACCGGCGTGGTCGAGCTCGGGCTGGTCGATCTCGAGCCGGCGCAGCAGGATGCCTTCGCGCAGGCCCCACGGGCAGACCCGCACCACGTCGATGTCGAGATCGCGCATCAGCTCGTAGCCGACGATCGCTCCCGCGAGGACCTGGCGGGCCCGGTGCGCCGAGACCCCCGGCAGCTCGGCACGCCGGGCGGTCGGCATCGCGGCGAGCCGGTCGATCCACGGCCGCAACGACCGCCGCCGC
>NZ_JBEZXZ010000315.1:0-6416 GCF_040638275.1 Actinoplanes sp. NPDC026623
GCCGCGCCGGCCCTGCCCCGCCCGCTCACCACCCTGATCGGACGCGGGGCGGAGCTCGCCCGCCTGGACGGGCTCCTCGACGACCCCGCATGCCGGGTGGTGACCCTGGTCGGTCCGGGCGGCATCGGCAAGACCCGGCTGGCGGTGGAGGTCGCCGCGACCCGGCACGACCGGCACCGCGACGGTGCCGTCTTCGTGTCGTTCGCGGGCACCGGCCCGGCCGGGCCGGACGAGTCCGCCGACCTGGTGGTCGCGGCGCTGGCCCGGGTGCTGGGCCTGCCGATGGCGGTGCCCCGCGACCCGCTCGACCTGCTCGCCGACCACCTGGCCGGCCGCGAGCTGCTGCTGGTGCTGGACAACCTGGAGCATCTGCGCGGCGCCGCCGGGGTGATCGATCACCTGCTGCGCCGGGCGCCGGGCATCCAGACGCTGGTGACCTCGCGGCGGCAGCTCGGGCTCGGCGTGGAGTGGCTCGTCGAGGTCGCCGGCCTGCCCTGCCCGCCGCCTGGTGCCGGCGCCGGCGCGGCCGGCTACCCGGCGGTCCAGCTCTTCGAGGAGCGGGCCCGGCTGCTGCGGCCCGGCTTCCTCACCGGCGCCGACCTCGAGGGGACCGCGGAGGTGTGCCGGCTGGTGTCCGGTGTGCCGCTCGCCATCGAGCTGGCCGCCCGCTGGGTGCGTTCCGCCCGCCCGGCGGCCATCGCCGACCGGCTCGGGCAGGGCCTCGAGCTGCTCGAGACCACGGCGCCGGACGTCGAGCGGCGCCATCGCAGCCTGCGCGCCGTGATCGGCTGGTCGTGGGGCCTGCTCACCGGGGAGGAGGAGCGTGCCCTGATCCGGCTCTCCGTCTTCCGCCGCGGCTTCGACCTCGACGCCGCCGCCGCGGTGGCGGACGCGGGCCTGCCGCTGCTGGCCGGCCTGGTCGACCAGTCGCTGATCACGGTCGGCCAGGACGGCCGCTACGACATGCACGAACTGCTGCGGCAGTACGCCGCCGAGCGCCTGGCGGCGGACGCCGAGCAGCAGGCGCGGACCCGGCGGCGCCACGCGGAGCACTACGCCGCCCTGCTGCCCGCCCCGGCGGAGTTCCTCCCCGAGGATCCGGGGTTCCCCGACGTCGAGGCCGACAACCTGCGGGCGGCCACCGACCTGCTCGTGCGCGAGGCCGACCCCGCCGTGCTCGACGCCCACCTGCTGCGGGTCTGGTCGCTGTACCGGCACCTGGGCTGGTTCCGGGAGGCGCAGGCGGCGCTTGCCGCGGCGCTGGACCGCCCGGCCGGCACCCGGCTGCAGCGCGGCCGCTGGCACCGCATGCTCGGCGAGGCGCATCAGCAGCTCGGCGCGGCGGTCCCGGCCCGCGACCACCTGGAACAGGCCCTGGGCGCGCTGGACTCGCCCGTGCCGGGATCGACGCCCGGACGGCTGTCCGTGTTCAGCCTGCAGATGGCGGGCCGGGCCCTGCGCGCGCTGCGGCTCCGGGGCCGGCTCGCGCGGCCGTCGCGGCGCGCCGCGGCCCGGGAGCGGGCGGCGACCAACTTCACCATCAGCGAGGTCTACTGGGTGCTCAAGGAGCACCTCGCGGTCCTGCCGGCCTCGATCCGTGCGCTCAACGAGGCGGAGCGGTCGGGCGATCTCGACCTGACCCTGCGGGCGCAGGCGGGCCTGGGCATGGTCCTCGGCACCGCCGGATTCCACCGCCTCGCCCGCCGGCACATCCGCGCCGCCTGCGCGGCGGCCGAGCGGACCACCAACCCGATCACCGCCTGCTGGGTCGCGATCATGTGCACCCTGCACGGCACCGGCACCGGCGACTGGGCCGCGATCGACGCGGGCACCGCGCGGGCCTTGGTCCTGTGCGACGAGACGCCGATGTATCGATGGGCGGACGAGCTGCTGCTGGCCTCCGCGGTCTCATACCACCTGGCCGGGCGGCACGACGAGGCGCTCGCCTCGGCCGCCAAGGGCATGGCCGCGGGTGCCGGCCGGCGCGACCCGGTGGTGCACCTGTGGGGCCTGCTGAGCCTGATGGAGACGACGCTGCGTGTCGACCCGGGCGATCCGGTCCTCCCGCGCTGGCTGGACGAGGCCGTGCGGCTGCTGCCGCAGGCCAGCGGCGTCGACGCCGCCCGGGTGCACGTCGTCGCGGCCCGGCTGCACCTCGCCGCCGGGCGGGCCGCGCAGGCGTGGCTGTCCGTCCGCGCCGCCGACGACCTCGCGGGCGCGGGGCCGTCGTTCGAGCAGTACGCCCTCGAGGCGCAGGCCGGCGTGCCCGAGCTCTGCCTGACGATGCTGGAGCTCGGCGGCGAGTACGCCCGCCCGGCGCAGCTGAGGGCGACCGCCGTCGCCGGCACCCGCCGACTGCGCCGCTATGCCCGCCGGTTCGCGATGGCCACGCCGCGGGCGCTCGTCTGCCTCGGCTGGTCCGCCTGGCTGGACGGCCGCACCCACGACGCCCGGCGGGCCTGGGCCCGGGCCATCCACGAGGCCGAGCGGCTGCGGATGCCCTACGAGCTGGCCCGGGCCCACGAGGAGTTCGGCCGCCACCTCGCCGCGGGGCAGCGCTCGCCGCTCGGACTCGACGCCGCGGAGCACCGCGAGCGGGCGGTCGCGGGGTTCCGCGCCATCGGATGCGGCCCCGGTACGCGAAGCCTCCCCGGCTTACCCGTTCGTACGTAACCGGTTCCGGAACTCAGGCGAGTTGTCCTGATCGAGCCGCTAATGGCACACCGGGGCGGTGGGACGCCGCTTGACATGCGGCTTCGTCTATCGCTTTCTGTGACCTGATTCATTGCAGCACGGTTACAGAAAGGACTTCAACGCATGACGACACGCCCCACCGGCAGTGGACGTCGCGCCGGGACCCGGCCGCTGCGCCGGAATCTGGCCCGCATACTCGCTCTTGCTCTCGCGCTGACGGCCACCGGCACGCTCACGGGTACGGCCGCCGAGGCCGCCCCGCTGTCGGGGACCGCCGGGCCGGGCCTCGGGGCCAACGTGACCGTCTTCGACCCGAGCATGCCGATCAGCCAGATCCAGGCGACGCTCGACGCCACGCACGCGCGTCAGGTCGACAACGAGATGGGTACCGAGCGGTACGCGTTCCTGTTCAAGCCCGGCACCTACGGCACGGCCGAGAAGCCGCTGCAGATCAAGGTCGGCTACTACACCGAGATCTCCGGTCTCGGCGCGTCCCCGTCGGACGTGGTCATCAACGGCAAGGTGGAGGTCTACAACCGCTGCCTGGCCGACGGCGGCACCAGCAACTGCCTCGCGCTCGTCAACTTCTGGCGTACCCTCTCCAACCTGTCGATCAAGGTCAACGGGGCGGGGCAGGACGGCTGCCGGGCCTCGGCGAACTTCTGGGCGGTGTCGCAGGCGGTCTCGCTGCGGCGCCTCGACATCAGCGGCGGCAACCTGTCGCTGATGGACTACTGCACCGCGGGACCGCAGTACGCCAGCGGCGGCTTCATCGCCGACTCGAACATGCCGGACGTGATCAGCGGTTCGCAGCAGCAGTGGCTGACCCGCAACAGCAAGGTCAACAGCTGGTCCAACGGCGTGTGGAACCAGGTGTTCGCCGGGGTGCAGGGCGCGCCGGACGACGCCGCGTTCCCGAGCCCGCCGTACACCACGCTCGCGCAGACCCCGGTCAGCCGGGAGAAGCCGTACCTGTTCGTCGACGCCAAGGGCAAGTACAACGTGCGCGTGCCCTCGGCGCAGAAGAACTCCAGCGGCACCTCCTTCGCCGCCGGGCTCACCCCGGGCCGCACGATCCCGCTCAGCGACTTCTTCGTCGCCAAGCCGTCCGACCCGGTGTGGCTGATCAACGCCAACCTCGCCCTGGGCAAGCACCTGCTGCTCACCCCGGGCGTGTACGACATCGCGCACAGCATCAACGTCTGGCGCCCCAACCAGGTGGTGCTCGGCATCGGCCACGCGACCCTGACCGCCGTCAACGGCGCGACCCCGATCAGGGTCGCGGACGTGCCCGGCGTCATCATCGCCGGCGTGACCGTCGACGCGGGCACCAAGGAGTCGCGCACGCTGCTGCAGGTCGGCAACAAGAACGGTTTCGGGCTCAGCTCGGCGAGCAACCCGACCACGCTGTCCGACGTGTACTTCCGCGTCGGCGGCCCGCACATCGGCAAGGCCGACGTGGCGCTCGAGGTCAACAGCGACAACGTGCTCATCGACCACACCTGGGTGTGGCGCGCGGACCACGGCGTCGAGGGCTTCACCGAGGGCGTGAACGGCGACACCCAGCGCTGGCGCACCAACATCGGCCGCAACGGCGCCGTCATCAACGGCGACAACGTGACCGCGACCGGCCTGTTCGTGGAGCACTTCCAGGAGTACAACACGGTCTGGAACGGCGAAAACGGCACGACGGTGCTCTACCAGAACGAGTTGCCGTACGACCCGCCGACGCAGGCGGACTGGATGAACGACAACGGCACCGAGGGCTGGGCCGGCTACAAGGTCGGCAGCAAGGTCCGCAACCACAAGCTGTACGGCGCGGGCGTCTACGTGTTCAACCAGAACAACCCGGCGATCCACACCGAGAACGGCTTCGAGGCGCCGGACCGTCCGGGCGTCAAGCTGCACCACATCATGACGGTGAATCTCCGCGCCGGCATCATCGACCACGTCGTCAACGGCGTGGGCGAGCCGGCCGACACCACCAAGATCGGCGTTCCGGTGTACGTGCCGGACTACCCGGCCGTCCCGTAACCGCAACACCCCTGGTGGGCCGGAGCCGCGAGCTCCGGCCCACCGTTCTTTTCTACGCGAACTGCCCGCGCAGCTTGACCAGCGCCCGGCCGATCAGCCGGGAGACGTGCATCTGCGAGATGCCGACCTGCTCGGCGATCTCCGTCTGGGTCAGGTTGCCGTAGAAGCGCAGGGTCAGGATGCGCTGCCCCCGCTCGTCGAGCGAGGCCAGCGCCGGGCCGAGCGCGACGCGGGCCTCGGCCAGCTCATAGCCCCGTTCCTCGACGCCCAGGTGCTCGCCGGGAAAGCCCGCGCCGGGGACCCGCACCGACAGCGAGGCGGCGTCCTGTGCCCGCGCGCCCTCCAGCCCCTCCAGGACCTCCTCCTCGGTGATCTCGAGGTGCGCGGCGATCTCCGCGACCGTCGGCGAGCGGCACAGCCGGTGTGTCAGATCGCCGGTCGCCGCGGTGACGGCCAGGCTCAGCTCCCGCAGGCGGCGCGGCATCCGGACGGCCCAGGTCCGGTCCCGGAAGTGCCGCTTGATCTCGCCGATGACCGTCGGTATCGCGTAGCCGGGGAAGTCGGTGCCGAGGCCGGGGTCGAACTTGTCGATCGCCTTGATCAGACCGACCACCGCGGTCTGCAGCAGGTCGTCGTCCGGCTCGCCGCGGCCGGCGTAGCGGCTCGCCAGGTGACCGGCGAGCGGCAGCCACGCCTCGATCACCCGGGCGCGCAGGCCCGGCCGCGACGGGTCACCCACCGGCACGGCCGCCAGGGCGAGGAGCAGTTCACCGGCGTCGGCGCCGGCTTGCGGCGCACGCCCGGCGGTCTTCGTGATCATCCAAGAACTCCCTGGTCCCCTAGTTGCCTCGCCGCAACTACGCTAGACCAAACGGATGATGCCGAACGGACCGAAAGTACGAGCCGCGTGTCGTGTCGTCAATCCGGCGGCGGCTCGGGGGCGGTCAGGTCGCGCAATTGCGCGCTCAGCAGGTCCGGTTCGCCGCCGCCGCGGCGCAGGATCACCAGCACGGTCAGCAGGCTGACCAGCAGCACCACGGCGGCGGAGAACACGAGCGTGCGCACCCGCCCACGGTACGGCGGCGACCCCGGGCCGCAGGCCGGAATCCGGCGCCCCGCGCTCGCTCCATCCCGTACGGGTGAGCGAGCGGTTGCGCCGCGCACTAGCGTGGGCCGAGGGGTGCGACATGCCGGACGAGCGCAAACCGAAGTCCAGTGGCTGCCGCCGCGCTGGTTCGTCCGACTCGCCTGGGCGGCGCACCGCACGGTGTACCGCGTCGGCGAGGCCGGATCGGCCTGGCGCCGCCGAAGCCCGGCGCCCGGCCGAGACAGCGGTGGTGGTCCCCGAGCCGCGAGCCGAGCACGCCTGACCGGTCGTTCCCACCACGACGACATCCGCCGCTCACCGCCGGCCGTTCCCCGGCGCGGGTGAGCGATCTTCCCCTCTGAGGAGTCCCATCTGATGACCGAACGACCCCGGCTGCTCCCGCTGCTCGGCCAGGCCGGCCACGGCGGACGCGATCCGATGACCTGCCTCTACCGCTGCGGCAACGCGTGCGACCATCCCGTGCCGAACGAGTCGGCGAACCCCTACCTCGGCGACGTCGTCAACGCCGAGATCTCGCGCCGCGGCGTCGTGCGCGCCGGTGCCGTCGGCGCGCTCGTGCTCGGCCTCGGCGGCACGGCGG
>NZ_JBEZXZ010000316.1:0-6379 GCF_040638275.1 Actinoplanes sp. NPDC026623
CCTCGCGCGCCACCGCGCCGCGCTGCCGTCGCTGGAGCTGCGCGTGCTCGCCGCCGGCCACGGCGCCGAGCTCGGCGCGCTCGGGCTGCGCCGGCTGCTGCCGAGCGCCTCGGCGGGCCGGATCCTGGAGTGGCTGGAACGCACCCGCACGGCGGCGCTGCTGCGCGTGCAGCCGCCGACGACGGGCGTCGACGAGGACGTCATCGCGCTGCGCGGCGTCGAGCAGGAGCTCCGGACGGCCCGCCTGGACCGGGGCAAGGAACCGTCGTCGCTGCTGACCCGCCAGAGCGCCCTCGAGGCGCGGATCAGGCGCCGCTCCTGGGCGGGCGAGGACATCGGCGGCGAGGCGGCGTCGCTGGCGACCGCGGCCGACCTGCGGCGCGCCGTCGACGGCCGCTGGCTGGTCGAGTACGCGGTGGTGGACGGGCAGATCCTCGCCGTCGTCGTGGAGCCCCGGCGCACCCGGATGATCGAGCTCGGGCCGCTCGGCCCGGTCCTGCAGGAGGCGGACGCGGCGGCGTTCGGGCTGCGCCGGCTGCTGCACGGCACCCGGTTCGCGGCCGCGGCCAGGACGGCGGCGCAGGACGCGTTCGACGCGCTGTCCCGGCAGCTGATCGTGCCGCTCGGCGTGCCCGCCGACGTTCCGCTCGTGGTGGTGCCGTCGGCCCTGCTCCTGGGGGTGCAGTGGTCCCCGCTGCACCCGGCGCCGGTGTCGGTGACGCCGTCCGGCGGCCTGTGGGCGCGGGCGAAGCGGACGGTGGGTGCCGAGGGACATCCCCGGTGCGCCGTGGTCGCGGGCCCCGGCCTGCCCGGCGCGGTCGAGGAGGCCCGCGTGGTGGCCGCCGAGCACGAGGAGGCCGTCACGCTGCTGCCGCCGCGCAGCACCGTGGACGCGACCCTCGACCTGATCGGCAAGGCTGACCTGGCCCACCTGGCCTGCCACGGCCTGTTCCGGTCGGACAGCCCGCTCTTCTCGGCGCTCGAGCTCGACGACGGCTCGCTGACCCTCTACGAGATGCTGGCCCGCGGGGTCGCGCCGCGCCGGGTGGTGCTGGCCTCCTGCGACTCGGGCACCCAGCAGCCCTACGGCGGCAACGAGATGCTCGGCTTCGTCAGCGCGCTGATGTCCAACGGCAGCGCCGGCATCGTGGCGGCCGAGGTGCCGATCCCGGACGGGGTCTGCGCGGTGCCGATGCGGGCGCTGCACCGGCGGATCAGCGGGGGCGACACCCTCGCCTCGGCGGTGTGGCACGCCCGCGCCGAGCTCGTGGAGGGCGGCCCGGAGGAGTATGTGGCGTGGAGCGGCCTGACGGCGTACGGGCCGGGGTAGCGGGGGGTCTCCACCCCGGCGCCGTCGCCGGTCAGGGGCGTTGCCAGGACTGGTTGGCGCCGCCGTTGCAGGTCCACAGGATCACCGCGGCGCCGTCGCCTGTCCCGCCGCCCGAGACGTCCAGGCACTTACCGGACTGGTCGCCGGTGATGATGCCGTTGGCGTTGAGCTGCCACTTCTGGTTCGCGCCGCCGTTGCAGGCGTAGATGGCGGCCTTGGTGCCGTCCGCCGTGCCCTGCTGGTAGGCCTCCAGGCACCGGTCGCCGTAGACGCGCAGCTCGCCCGCGGCCGTGTGGGTCCAGGCCTGGTTGGTGCCGCCGTTGCAGGCCCACACGTCCACCGCGGTGCCGTTGGTGGTGCTCGCGCCGGGCACGTCTAGGCACCGGCCCGACGCGGTGCCGATCAGGGTGGTGCCCAGCGAGGTGCCGCCGGTGCCGGACTGGTTCAGCACGTACGTGGTGATGCTCCTGGCCGGCAGCGAGGTGCTGACGGTGCCCGCCGAGACGGCCGGCGCGCCCACCGCCGCGAGGCTCTCGGTGGCGCTGGTGCGGCGGGCCGCGCTGAAGGACACGTTGTTCTTGGCGTTGAGGTGCAGCGACAGCGCCGTCGCGCTCGCGTTCTGGTTGGTGACCACCAGCGTCCACTGCCCGGCGCGGTCGAACGCCGACACCTGTACGCCGGCCGGCGCGCCGGTCACGTTGTACCGCACCGCGCCCGGCCGGACGAAGCGGCTGAACTGGGCAAGGGCGTAGTACCGCTTGGTCAGGTACAGCGTCTGGTTGCCGTTGGTGGCGTACGCCGGGTCGTAGTAGACGAGCCCGTCGTTCCAGCCGGACGAGTTCGCGGTCGTGGCGCAGCTTCCGGAGGCCGGCGCGCAGCCGAACTCCGACGACAGCGCGGTCCACCAGTGGAACGCGGTGTCGTAGGTGACCGACAGGTCGCGGTAGACGATCCCGGCCAGGCCCAGCGCGCCGCCGATGGTCGGGTCGTAGCCCTGGCCCCAGCCGCCGGTCGCGCCGAAGCAGCAGATCTCACTCGCCCACGTCTTCTTGCCCGCGGCCCGGCCGACGTTGCGGGCGGCGGTCCGCGCCGTGTCGCTGGGGAAGTCGTACGTGTGGTGCGCGAGGTTCGCGACGTACTGCGCGGTGCCGGCCTGGTTGATCCACTGTGGCACCTCGGAGTTGAAGGCGCTGGCCGAGGTGGACTCGTCGGCGCTGATCCTGCTGGACAGGCCGCGGCCGGCCAGCGTCGCGCCCAGCGTGCGGACCACGTCGTCGCGCTGGGCCGGCGGCACCAGCATGCCCTCCTGGCCGCAGGAGTCGAAGCTGTTGGTCGGCTCGTTCATCGGGCTCAGGTAGTCCAGGTGCACGCCCTGGCCGTCGAAGTGCTGGGCGATGTCCGCGAGGTAGGTGGCGAAGGCCTGGTTGTCGGCGCTGTCGAGGGTGCCGCCGCAGCTCTTCGCGTTGCTGGTCCAGGCGGCCGGCGCGCTGTTGACGAAGCCGATCAGGTCGGGAACGCCGTACTGGTTCGCGTACCGCAGGAAGGTCTGGCCGCCCGGATCGCGATTCCAGTCGTAGCCGCCGGCGGCGGTGCGGAAGGTTTGCGCGGCCCGGGCCGGGGTGGTGACGCCGGTGCCGCCACCGCCGATGTTGTAGCGGTAGGCCGAGAGCGCGAGCCCGTCGGCGCCGAACAGCAGGTCGGCGACGCGCTGCTGTACGGCGGGCGCGAAGCCGGCGAGGTCGTTGACCCACCACGCGCCGGAGGCGCCGATGGCCTCGATGGTCTGCGCGGGTGCGGGGGAGACCTCCGCCCGGGCGGAGGCGGCCGCGGCGGGGGAGCCGGCGGGGACGGTGAGGGCGGTGCCGAGCAGCAGCCCGGCGGCCAGCGACTTGAGCATCTATCTTCCTCCAGTGAGAAAGGCTTCCAGCGCGAGCGTGGCCGCGCCGAGACTGACCGGATTGCCGGTGACGGTGGAGAGGACGATCTCCGCGTCGGTGAGCGGCCGGCGCAGCGCGTGCTGCGTCACCACGGCGCGGACCTCGTCGAGCAGCGGCACGCCGAGCCGTTCGGCGACCCAGCTGCTGAGCACGACGAGCTCCGGATTGATCAGGTTGATCAGGTCGGCGACGGCCACGCCGAGGTAGCGGCCGGTCTCCGCGTTGACCTTCGCGGCGATCGGGTCGCCCGCGGCGAGCCCGGCGGCCAGCGCGCCGAGGGTGGCGGTCTGGTCCTCGGGGTGCAGCAGCGCGCTGGTGGGCGCCAGGTCGCGCAGCGTCTGCATGATGCCGGGCGCGCCCACGTACGCCTCGACGCAGCCGCGGCTGCCGCACCGGCAGAGCCTGCCGTCGAGCACCAGCGTGGTGTGTCCCCACTCGCCGGCGGTGTTGCTGCTGCCGCGGTACAACGTGCCGGCGAAGGCCAGGCCGGCGCCGACGCCGGTGCCGAGGTTGATGACCGCGACGTCGTCGCGCCCGCGGGCCGCGCCGGACCACAGCTCGGCGACGACGGCCGCGCGCAGCGGGTTGTCCAGGTGCAGCGGCAGCTCGAGCGAGCGGGAGAGCAGGGCGCGCAGCGGCACGTCGTGCCAGTCCCAGTTCGGGGCGAAGACCGAGACGCCGCCCTCGCGGTCGACCTGCCCGGGCACGCTGACCCCGGCGCCGAGGACCCGGCCGCCGGCGCCGGCCATGACCGCGCGTACGCCGCTGACGATGTGCGCCACCACCTGCTCGGGGCGCCGCTCGCTCGGGCGCAGCGCCTCCTCGGTGCCGGTGAGCCGGGTGAGCGCGGCGTCGAAGAGGTCGACGTGCACGTACGTCTCGGCCACGTCGACGCCGATCAGCAGCCCGCCGCCGGAGTTGGGGGTGACCAGGCCCCGCGGCCGCCCGCCGCCGGAGTCCTCCCGCCCGGCCTCGGTCAGCAGGCCGAGCGCGGTGAGCTCGCCGACCAGGGTGGACACCGTCGCGAGGCTGAGCCCGGTGTCGGCGGCGAGCCGCTGGCGTGAGGTGGTGCCGGCCGCGATCACCTGCTGGACGACGCCCAGCCGGTTGGCGGATCGGATGTCGCGTGAGGTTCGTGCCACGAGCCTTATCGCAACACTTACGAAAAGGTTTGGCAATAGACGGGCGCCGATGTAACGGCGGGTGCCGGCCCCGGGCGGATCGAGCGCCCGGGGCCGGCCCGCCCGGCTAGCTGCCCACCGGGCCGCCGTCGGGGCGCCAGGTCACCACGACCGCGGGCTTGGCGAAGTCGCCATCCGGCCACGTCGACGCCGGCTTGTCGATGGTGGCGCCGCTGATCTCGCCGGGGTGCTGCACCGCCACGAAGACCGAGCGGTCGTCGCCGGTGATGAACGGCCCGCAGGTCTCCGCGCCCGGCGGGATGGTCAGGAACTGCTTGAGGTGGCCGCGCTCCGGGCCCTCGATCGCGGTGGCGAACAGGCCGTCGTTGGCGCCCAGCGCGTTGCCGTCGGTGGCGATCCACAGGTTGCCCGCGCTGTCGAACGCCACGTTGTCCGGGCACGAGATCGGCGACACCGCCGCCTTGTCGTAGCCCGCGAAGTACGTCGACGGATCCGCCGGGTCGCCGCAGACGATCGGCAGCGACCAGGCGAACGACTCCGCCGTGTGGTCGCCGCCGTCCTCGACCAGTTCGAAGATGTGCCCGTGCCGGTTGGCGGTGCGCGGGTTGGCCTCGTCGGGACCCGGGTTCGTGCCCACGCCCCGGTTGACGTTGTTGGTCATCGCGGCGTAGACCTTGCCGGTGAGCAGGCTCGGCTGCACGTCCTCCGGCCGGTCCATCCTGGTGGCGCCGACGGCGTCCCCGGCCAGCCGCGCGAAGGTCAGCGCCTCCACCGCGGACATGCCCGGCACGTACGAGCGCTCGCCGGACACCAGCTTGATCCACCGTCCGGTGCCGTCGAACAGGCCGTCGGAGGGCAGCCGGCCGGAGCCGTCGATCTCCGCCGCGGGGCTGTCGCCGGTCACCTTGGCGACGTACAGCGTGCCGGACTCCAGCAGCGTCAGGTTGTGCCGGCGGGCCGAGGCCGAGCCGCCGGGCCGGAACTCCCGGTCGGAGACGAACTTGTACAGGTAGTCGAAGCGCTCGTCGTCGCCCATGTACGCGACCACGCGGCCGTTCCTCGCCACGATGACGTTCGCGCCCTCGTGCTTGAACCGGCCCATCGCGGTGTGCTTGCGCGGCCTCGAGTTCGGCTCGAACGGGTCGACCTCGACGATCCAGCCGAAGCGGTGTGCCTCGTTGGGATGCAGGGCCAGGTCGAACCGCTCCTGCGCCCGGTCCCAGCGCCGCGAACCGGCCGGCGCCCGGACCGTCGTGGAGATCCCGTACCGGGCCAGCCTCGGCTTGAGCTCGGCCGGGGCCGCGTCGCCGCCGACGAAGTACTGGTTGAAGTTCTCCTCGCCCGACAGCACCGTGCCCCACGGGGTGACGCCGCCCGAGCAGTTGTTCAGCGTGCCGATCGGGGTCGTGCCCTGCGGGTCCGCCGCGGTCCGCAGCCAGGCCGAGCCGGCGGCCGGTCCGGTGAAGGCGAACGGCGTGTCCAGCGTGGTGAACCGCCGGTTGTACGGCCGGTGCCGCCCGCCGACCGGGCGCCACTGTCCCGTGCCGTCGACCCGCTCCAGCTCCACCACGGACATGCCGTGCGCGGCCATCGCCACCCTGACCTGCTCGACCGTGAGCGCATCCTGGCTGGTGAAGCCCGGGAACATCAGCTCCTCGTTGGTGTACTCGTGGTTGGCCACCAGCAGGGCCCGGCGGTCGCCGCGGCCCAGCGGCAGCACGCCGACGAAGTCGTTGTTGTAGCCGAACTGCGCCGCCTGCCGCTGCGCCGTCTGGTGGTGCACGTCCAGGCCGGGCGCGCCGGGCAGGATCGGGTCGCCCCAGCGGATCACCAGGGCGGAGTCGTAGCCGTTCGGGACGATCAGGTTGTCGAGCACGTTCGGCGGGATCGGCTTGAACGTCAGCGCGCCCGCGCCGGCCCTTGCGGGGCTGACCGCGGTGGCCGGGGCGGCCTCCCCGGCGGGTGCGGCC
>NZ_JBEZXZ010000317.1:0-6249 GCF_040638275.1 Actinoplanes sp. NPDC026623
GGGCCGCGGGAGTGACCGGTGCCGGCGCGGACGGCAGCGCCGTGGCCGACGGACGCGCCGGCGGAGCCTCGACGGGCGACGACTCGTTGGCCGCCGGCGAAACCGGAGTTCCGTAGGGCGGGCGCAGGGCCTGCCGCTCGTCCGTCGCGGGCGCGTGACGCGGCTGCGGCTCGTAGGGGTGCGCGGGCGGAGCCGGGCGATAGTGCGCGGGCTGCGCCGACGTGGGCCGGACCACGGGCGGTGCCTGCTGCTGCGAAACCACCGGCGGCACCTGCACCGGAGTCGGGCTGGACCGCACCGGCGGCGCGGAGGACACCGGCTGCCCGGGCCTCGTTGGCTGCGCCGAGAGGGGCCGGACCGGCGCCGCGGGCGGTGCGGAGTAGGCAGCCGGTGCGGAGTGCGCGGGCGGTGCGGAGTGCGCGGGCGGTGCGGAGTGTGCGGGCGGTGCGGAGTAGGCAGCCGGAGCCAACGGCGCGGGCGGTGCCGAGTGCGCGGGCGGTGCGGAGTGCGCGGGCGGTGCGGAGTGCGCGGGCGGTGCGGAGTAGGCAGCCGGAGCCAACGGCGCGGGCGGTGCCGAGTGTGCGGGCGGCTGGGGCGTATACGCCGCCGGGCGAGCCGCGGGCGGCGCCGTCCGGGGCTGCTGCTGTTCGACCGGCGGGATCGCGCGCAGCGGCGCGGAGAAGCGCGGGTCCGTCGGCGGTTCGGCGCTGTGCCGGGAGCCGCCGGTACGTGGCGCCCGGGGCTCGACAGCCGGCTGAACGGACCGCGGCCCGAGTGGCGTGGCGGGCCGGGGGTCGACCGGCGGTGCCCAGGTCGGATCCGGCGGCGTCGGCCGCGGCGCCGAATACGGCGCGACCGGTGTCGCCTGTCCCGGACCCTGATAGGCCGGGGTGTCGTGGCTGACCGGCCGGGCCGGCTGGTGTGCCGGCGGCGGCGACATCGGTCGCGTTCCGTAGTGCTGCTCGTCCTGCGCTGCCGGCCGGGGAGCGGGGCGTGACTCAGCGCCGTGCCACGGCGCGGCCTGCGGCTCCGTGCCGGGCCGGTTGCCGGCGGGCCGCTGATCCAGGCGGGGGTCCTGCTGCGGTGCGGGCGGGCGCGATCCGGGGTGGCGGAGATCCGCGAACCTGGGATCCGGCTCGGGCCGCGCCGCCCCGGGCCGGGCGTCGTGCGGCTGCGGTTGCGGACGCGGCTGCGCCTGGGACTGGGGCTGCGGTTGCGGACGCGGCTGCGCCTGGGACTGGGGCTGCGGATGCGGATGCGGATAGCGCTGGTCCGCGGGGGCCTCCTGCGGACGCCGGGCGTCCTGCTGATGGCGGGGGTCCTGCGGCTGCCGGGGGTCCTGGAACCGCTGATCCTGCGGGCCCGGCCGCGGCGCGGGGCCAGGCCGGGGGGTGCCGTACATCGGCGGCGCCGACTGCGGGCGCTCGGCCTGGGCACGATCCGCCGGCGGCCGCTGGTGGCGGTGCTCGGAGTCGGGCAGCCGGTCGGGCAGCGGCACCGGCCGGTTCCACGACGGCCCCGGCCGCGCGGGCTGCTGGGGCTGGGACTGCTGGGACTGCTGGGGCTGCTGGGGCGAGCGTCCGGCCACGTACGGCGTACGGGATCCGGGGGTGGGTTGATCCGGGCCGGACCACGACGGCGGCGGCAGGGGCGGTCGGCCGACGGAGGCGCGGCCCGCGGCCGGCGAGACCGGCCGGGCCGTCGACGGCCCGCCGGACGATGGCGCCGGCGGTCCGGAGGCCTGGGCGATCTGGCGGAAGTCGGCGTCCCACTGCGAGGCGGCCTCGGCGGCGCGGGACGCGTCGTAGACGGGGTGGTGCACGGCCCGGCGGCGTCCCGGGTCGCCGGGGTAGCGCTGCCCGGGCAGCGGCTCCCACTCCCAGGTGATCTCGTAGACCCAGGCAGGCTCGTCGTCCCACCGGTTCGCACCGGAATGCGAGCTCCAACCGTTCATCGGGCAGCCTTGTGGGCGCCGGATGTCTGGCTACGCTCCGTCACGACGAAAATCCACCTTGTCGGAAATTGCTCGGTGGCAGGGCGGTGCACCGGGTACAGTCGCCCGGCTCCGCTGCGGGGGTTGTGAGAGGAGATTAACGGCGTGGACGGGCTCGACGCCAGGGTGCCTCAGATCTCTCCACGCCGTCCGTTCCGGGATTGGTTTACTACGTTCGGTGCTCTTGCATGGTCGGGTTTCCGGAGGTACGCCACCTACCGGCAGGCGACCATAGCCGGATCGTTCACCAACATCGTCTTTGGGTTCCTCCGTTGTTACGTGCTGCTCGCGGTCGCGGCGGGCGCGGTGGGCGGGACGCCCGCAGGTTACCGCCCGGACCAACTGGCCACTTTCGTCTGGGTCGGTCAGGGGTTGCTCACCGTAGTTTCACTCTGGGGTTGGACAGAGTTGTCCGACCGGATCCGGACCGGCGAGGTGACCGCCGATCTGCTGCGCCCGATCCATCCGGTGATCGGCTATCTCGCTCCTGACCTGGGTCGTGCCCTGCACGGCATGGTCTTCCGGTTCGTGCCGCCGCTCGTCGCGGGCCTGGTCTGCTTCGATCTCTACCGCCCGGGCCGCTGGTTCACCGTGCCGCTGTTCGGGGTCTCGGTCCTGCTCGCCGTCGTGGGCAGCATGGGCGTGCGGTTCCTGGTCAACGCCACCGCCTACTGGCTGCACGACGCCCGCGGGCCGATCATGCTGTGGACGCTCGCCGCGGGGGTGCTGGCCGGTCTGTACTTCCCGCTGCGTTTTCTGCCGGAACCGCTGGCCGTCACCTTGTGGGTCGCCACACCGTTTCCAGGACTGATGCAGTCGCCGCTCGACGTGCTGGTCGAGCGGGACCCGGTGCCGCTGCAGTTCGCGCTGGTCGCCCTTCAGGCGGCCTGGGCGGCGGCGTTGCTGGGGCTGTGCGCGCTGGTGCAGCGTCGTGCCGAGCGCCGGCTGGTGGCACAGGGTGGCTGAGCTGCGGGCGTACGCGATGCTGCTGGGTGGGCAGTGGCGCTCGGTCACCTCGTACCGGGCGTCGTTCGCCGTCGAGATGATCACGAACATCGGGGGTACGGCGCTGGACGTGCTCGCCGTGCTGGTGATCTTCCAGGCCACGACGAACGTCGCCGGGTTCTCGCTGCCCGAGGGGGTGCTGATCGTCAGCCTGTCGTCGTGCGCGTTCGCCCTCGCCGACTTCGCCGTCGGCAACATCGACCGGCTCAAGACGTACGTGCGCACCGGCACGATGGACGCGGTCCTGGTCCGGCCGCTGAGCGCGTTCGGCCAGTTGATCCTCATGGACCTGCCGCTGCGCAAGGCGCTGCGGCTCCCGTTCGGCATGGCGGTGCTCGCCGTCGCGTTGCGGATCAACCACGTGGAGTGGACCCCGGCGCGGGTGGTGCTGCTGGTGGTGACGCCGCTCGCCGGTGCGGTCTTCTTCGCCTCGATCTTCGTGCTCAGCGCCAGCCTGGCGTTCTGGTGGGTGGACTCCGGCGAGGTCGGCAGCGCGTTCACCTACGGCGGGCGGGACTTCACCGCGTACCCGACGCCGGTGTACTCGGGGTGGTTCCGGGTCGTCTTCGCGTACGGGCTGGGGTTCGGATTCGTCGCCTATCAGCCGGCGCTGGCGCTGCTGGGCAGGGCCGACCCGCTCGGCATGCCCGCCTGGGCGGGCTTCGCGTCTCCGCTGGTGGCGCTGCTCGCGGCCGGCCTCGCCGCCGCCGTCTGGCGCACCGGCATCCGGCACTACCGGAGCACGGGCTCATGAGAGATCGCACGGTCATCGAGATGCGCGCCCTGCGCAAGGATTTCACCGTACGGGTGAAGGCCGGCCGCCTGCGCCGCGAGAAACGCACCGTGGCCGCCGTCGACGGCATCGACCTGCGCATCGAGCGCGGCGAGTTGGTCGGCTACATCGGCCCCAATGGCGCGGGCAAGTCGACAACGCTGAAGATGCTGACCGGCGTGCTCACCCCGTCCGCGGGCGACGTCTCGGTCTGCGGGCTGCGTCCCGTGCCGCAGCGCACGAGGCTCGCGCTGCGCCTCGGGGTGGTCTTCGGGCAGCGCTCCCAGCTCTGGTGGGACCTGCCGCTGCGCGAGTCGTTCGGCCTGCTCCAGCACATCTACCGGGTGCCGGCCGCCGAGCACGCGGCCCGGCTGCGCCGCTGCGTCGCCCTGCTGGACCTGGACGGATTCCTCGACACGCCGGTCCGGCAGCTCTCGCTCGGCCAGCGGATGCGCGGCGAGCTCACCGCGGCGCTGCTGCACGGGCCGGAGGTGCTGTTCCTGGACGAGCCGACGATCGGCCTGGACGTGGTCAGCAAGCAGGCGGTCCGGTCGTTCCTGGCCGAGCTGGGCGCCACCGGCGACGTCACGCTGGTGCTGACCACGCACGACCTGGCCGACATCGAGCGGCTCTGCGGGCGGCTGGTGGTCATCGACCACGGCCGGGTCGTCCACGACGGCACGATCGAGGCCCTGCACGCCCGGTACGGCTCCCGTCGCCGCCTCGTCGCGGACCTGGACGCGCCGCTGCCGCCGGGGTTCGAGCTCGACGGCGCGACGCTGGTCTCGCTGGAGGCGGACGGCCACCGGGCGTCGTTCGACCTGCTGTCCGACGTCGCTGGCCCGGTGGTCGGCCGGCTGTCGGCGCTGGCGTCGGTGCGGGACCTGTCCCTGGTCGAGCCGGACATCGAGGACGTGGTGGCCCGCCTGTACGCGTCTTAACGGTGTTCCATCACCAGGACGGCCCAGGTGCCCGGCTCGAGCGCCTCGTAGCGGTGCGGGACGTCGCCGGGGAAGGTCACGTAGTCGCCCGGCCCGAGGTCGAGCTCCTCGCCCTCCGGGCCGGTCCGCAGCCGCCCGGCCGCGACGACCAGGTGTTCGATGCTGCCGGCCAGGTGCGGGTCGGCCTGCCTGGTGCCGCCCGGCTCGAGCTCCATGACGTAGAGGTCGCGGCGGGCGTGGGTGCTGCCGGCGGCGAGCAGGGTGGCGAAGAAGTCGGCGTGGTCCGACTGCAGCCGCAGGCCCTCGCCGGCCCGGACCACCCGGATCAGCGGCGCGGGCGGCTCGACCAGCCGGCTGAACGGCACGCCGAGCGCGACCCCGAGCGACCACAGCGTCTCCACGCTGGGATTGCCGGCGCCGGACTCCAGCTGGGAGAGCGTCGACTTGGCGAGGCCCGCCCGCCGGGCCAGCTCGGCCAGGGATATGCCGGCCCGTTCGCGCTCGCGGCGCAGCGCCGCGGCGATGGTGGCCAGCGGGGGAGCGGGCTGTGACATGTTCACTCCGTCGATCGGGTCGTTCGGTTTGACGAACGATGCGCCTAGCGTTCATTATTCTGAACCATGCGTACGCCAAGTCGAACACCGGATCGGGCCTTGCTGCGCGACGCGGCGGCGATCGCGGCGGCGATGGTCGCCGTGGGTGGGTCGTTCGGGGCCATCGCGATCTCGTACGGGCTGCCGGTCTGGGTCCCGTTCCTCATGTCGACGGCGGTGTTCGCGGGCGGCGCCCAGTTCCTCGCGGTCGGCCTGATCGCGGCCGGCAACCCCCTGGCCGCCGTGCTCGCCGGCCTGCTGCTCAACGCCCGCCACCTGCCGTTCGGCCTCGCCGTCTCGGGCACCGTCGGCCCCCGCCTGCGGGACCGGCTGATCGGCAGCCACCTGATGACCGACGAGGTGGTGGCCTTCACGCTCGCCGAACGGGACCCGGCCCGGCGCCGCCGCACCTACTGGCTGATCGGCATCACGCTGTTCACGTCGTGGAATCTGGGCACGGCGCTGGGCGTGTGGCTCGGCGCCGCGGCGGGCGACCCGGTCTCGTTCGGCCTGGACGCGGCCTTCCCGGCAGCCCTGATCGCCCTGATCCTGCCGTCGCTGCGTGACCGCGACACCCGCGTGGTGGCGCTCGTCGGCGCGGCGGTGGCGGTGGCCCTGACGCCGGTGCTCCCGGCCGGGCTGCCCGTGCTCTGCGCGCTGCTCGGCCTGGGCGCGGTGTTCCTGCCCCGGCCCCGGGCACCGCGGGGCACCGGCGCCGGGCGTCCCGTCGCAGCCGAGGAGGCGTCGTGCTGATCGCCGTGATCCTGGCCCTGGCCGTCGGCACCTACACGATGCGGCTCAGCGGCGTCCTGCTGCGCGACCGGCTCGAACTCTCCGACCAGCTTCAGCGCCTGCTGCCGATGGCGGCCGCGGCGCTGCTGGCGGCGCTGGCGTCGACGGCGGCGCTGATGGAGGGCGACGCCCGCGAAGGACGCGCCCTCCATC
>NZ_JBEZXZ010000318.1:0-6233 GCF_040638275.1 Actinoplanes sp. NPDC026623
ATATGCCGTGGTTAATACCTGTGACGTGCCGATAAACCCCTGCCCCGGGGCCTGAACGCCGGTGCGGGGCGCCCGGCCGGGCGCCCCGAACTTCACTACCGCACGGATCCGATGGTGCGCAATCCGAAGACCGCTGACAAACGTTTCACTATCTTGAAACGGATCATGCATCGGTGGAAGTTGATTTTGAATTACTACTTCCCATCGTCACGCACCGATCGGTATTCTCTCACCTGTTCAGATCAAACTCGCCGCCCTTGGCTGAGTCAACAAACTCAGTCCAGTTTGACGGGTTGAAGATGAGAGCTGGACCCGTAGGGTTCTTGCTGTCGCGAACGGCAACGGCTGTGTCGAGGATTGCGACCTCGACACAGTTGTTGCCGCCGTTTCCGTTGCTGCGACTGCTTTTTTTCCACACGGCAGCGTCGAGATGGTGCGCAGGCATGCCAAGCACCTCCCTTCGATATGCGGTTGTAGTTCTCACTGCACGCTTCCCGCGCAGGGCCTATCGGTGAAGCAGGGCCTATCAGTGAAGCAGGCCCTCGATCATCTTGATCGTCAGACGACTGTCGAGGGCTTTGGCGCTCAGCCGCTCGAACTCGTCTCGGTAGCGAGCGACCTCTGAATGTTGCTCTTCGTAGTAGTCTCCCGCAAGACCCTCTAGGTAAACTACATCCAAATGAGTGGTCTCCCGGAACTCCAAAAGCGCTGCTGAGCCCCCTAGGAAGGGGTGTTCGCCGGCGTCGAATGGCAAGATCTGCACCGTTACTGTGGGTAGTTGTGCAGTGTCTAATAGATGCCGCAGCTGTTCATTCATGACCTCCGGGCCGCCGACGATGCGGCGCACCGCGGATTCGTCCATGATCGCGGCCAGGGTCAGCGGGTTGCGGGCGGTCAGCCGGCCCTGGCGCTTCAGGCGCAGCGCGACCCGGCGATCGATGTGGTGCGGCGGGTCGAAGGACCGGCCGGTGCGCATCAGCGCCCGCATGTATGCCTCGGTCTGCAGCAGGCCCGGCACCAGCACCGGCTCCCACGCGCGTAGTACAGAGGCCTCCGCCTCCAGGCCGACGAAGTTGCCCGGGCGCATGATGTCGCGGTAGTCCGTCCACCATGTCCGCTCCCGGGAGAGCCGGGCCAGCGCCATGAGCGCCTCGCGGTAGGCCTCGTCCTCGACGCCATAGAGCGTGAGCAGGTCTTTGACGTCGCGGGCGGTCACCGCGACGCGGGCCGTCTCGATCCGGGTGACCTTGGCCGCGTGCCATTCGAAGTGGCGTCCGACTATCTCCTGGGTCAGTCCGGCGGCCTCGCGGCAGCGCTTCAGCTCGGCTCCCAGGCGGCGCCGCCGCAGGGTGGGGCCCTCGTCAGTGGCCACTGTGGCCCCCTCGGTTCTCGGGTAGGGATACACGTTCTGCACCGTCCCATGCTTCGCCAAGAACATACGCCTGGATTCCGAGTCTAGTACTTCTTGTGTTGACCTTAGAGCTGGGTACATGATGCACCGGACAAAGAGTAAGTGCGGCCTATACGGGCAGTTGTCCGTGGACGAATCTCATGTCGATGTGTACGTACGTACTAGGGAGTGGCGGCGTGCTGGCTGACCAGTTCTACCTGATTGCACACGAGGACCGGACCGGCCGATCACGGCTGCATCCGCGGGCCACCGGTATTGGTCTGGCCGCCTCGCTACTGGGCGAGCTTATCCTCGACGACCGGCTCCGTATCTACGCGGGTGACCTCGAGATCGTGAGCAACGCACCGCCTCGCGACGCACTCACCCATTCAATTCTCGACCTGTTGATAGCCCAGCCGCAGCACCGCGATGTGCGGACCTGGCTGGCCTACCTGTCTCAGGACGCGGCGATCCGGGTGGGCGAGCGGCTGGAGCGTTGCGGCGCGGTCGAGTCGGTGACCCGGCGCCGGATGCTGAGCACACAGACCTTCTACATGCCCAACAACGAGCTGCAGCGCAACGCGGCGGCCTGGGCACCGATGCGGCTCGCGAACATCCTGGTCCGCGGGGTGGACATGTCCATCGGGGACCGGGTGCTCGCCGGGCTCGTCGCCGCGACCGGGCTCACCCGCCACGTGCTGTGGGACTTCGAGGCCCACCGTTCCGCGCTCACCGTGCTACCCAACACGGTGGCGTCCCTGCCAGAGGACCTGCGACAGCTGATCGAGTACACCGAGTCAAGCGTCGGCTCGGTGCTCGCCGTCGGGCGTCGGTGAGCTCTCGCGGGCGGCACCACCGCCGACCGGACAACTTCGATCAATGGGCCGGGAGGCTGTTGATGACGCGTAAGGAAACGCCCGAGCCGGACATCATCTCGACGGCACTGGCTCGTAACCGGCTCGGCGTGCCCTCCGTGGTCTTCTTCGGCGTGGCGGGTGCCGCCCCGCTGACCGTCATCATCGGCTCGATCTCGGCGATCTACGCCCTCATCGGCAACACCGCCGTGCCGGTG
Source organism: Actinoplanes sp. NPDC026623 (assembly GCF_040638275.1). Lineage (NCBI taxonomy): Bacteria > Bacillati > Actinomycetota > Actinomycetes > Micromonosporales > Micromonosporaceae > Actinoplanes > Actinoplanes sp. NPDC026623. The sequence goes on from NZ_JBEZXZ010000318.1 coordinate 2,463, forward strand.
ATCTACCTGGTGGTCGCCGGGATCCTGTCGATCTTCACGGTCGGGTTCGTGGCGATGAGCCGCCACATCGTCAACTCCGGCGCCTTCTATGCATATATCAGTCACGGGCTCGGGCGGGTCACGGGTGTCGGCGCGGCATTCGTGGCGCTGCCGGCCTATTCGCTGATGCAGATCGGGTTGTTCGGGCTCTTCGGCTCGGCGGCCTCCGACATCCTCGCGGCGCTCGGCGTGACGGTCGGCTGGTTCCCCTGCGCCCTGGCCGCCTGGGCCGTGGTCGCGGTGCTCGGCTTGCTCTGGGTGGACCTCAGCGGCAAGGTCCTCGCCGTGCTGCTGGTCGCCGAGATCAGCGTGGTGATCATCTATGACCTGGTGATGGTCGCCAACCCGGCCGGCGGGCACGTCAGCTTCGAGACGCTCGCGCCGGGGCAGATCTTCTCCGCCGACGTCGGCGCGATGATGGTCCTCGCGGTCGCCGGGTTCGTCGGCTTCGAGGCGACGGTCGTGCTGTCCGAGGAGGCCAAGGACCCGAAGAAGACCATCGCGCGGGCCACCCACCTCGCGGTCATCCTGGCCGGCCTGCTCTGCGGCATCTCCGCCTGGGCGATGTCGGTGAACACCGGCGCGAACCAGATCGTCGCGACCGCGCAGGAACACCGGACGGACCTGGTGTTCGCGCTGGTCGCACCGCACGTGCCCGGGGTCCTGGTGGACATCGGCTACATGCTGTTCCTGACCAGTGTCTTCGCGGCGCTGCTCGCGTTCCACGCCGCCGTCGCGCGTTACCAGTTCGCCCTGGGCCGCGAGGGGGTGCTGCCGTCCGCGTGGGGACACACCCATCCGCGTACGGGTGCTCCGTTGCTGGGCTCGATCACCCAGAGCCTGCTGGCGCTCGGCGTCCTCATCGCGTACGCCGCGGCGGGCGCGGAACCGCTGCTGTACCTCTTCGCCTGGCTGACCACCATCGGCGGGCTCGGCGTGCTGATCCTGATGTGGAGCGCGTCCTTCGCGGTGCTCGCGTTCTTCGTGCGCAACCGCGGCCTGGAGAACGCCTGGCGGGCCACCATCGCCCCGATGATCGCGTTCCTGCTGCTCAGCGCCGTGCTCGGGATCACCGTGATCGGCTTCGGCGAGCTCATGCAGGTCGACGGGGATTCGCCGTTCCAGTGGCTGGTCCCGGTCCTCTACTGCGGGGTCGCGCTGATCGGCGTCGTCTGGGCGCTGGGCATGCGGGCCGCGCGGCCGGAGGCCTATGCGGGGATCGGCCGCGGCGCCGACGGAGGTGTCGTGGCGTTACCGGAAGGCCCGCCCCTGACCAAAGGGTCACATGAACCTGTCGGGGCCCGGGGCTATCACTACTGATCGGGCTGCCCGCTTCGCGAGAGAGGATTTCGATGACGAACGCCACCCGAGGATCGGCGAGCCGTGACGACGCATCAGCCGGCACGGAAGGCACCGCCGGCCTCGTGGCTGCCGCCGCCACACCGCGACCGATGATCCCCCCGCCGCTCGAGGCCGGGCGGCGGGCCGGCGAAGTGGCCGGGTCGGCGCACGACCGCGCACGTGAGCTTCCCGCGGCGCAGGACGCACCTCGTCCGCTCGACCCGGACCACCATCCGGCGTTCCCCGTGGCGCACCCCGATCCGCAGAATCGGGGTATCGGCAGCGCCCTGCTGGATCGCCACCACGCCCGGCTCGACCGAGCCGGACTCCCGAGATACCTGGAGGCAAATGACCACCGCACTCGCGATCTTCATCTCCGGCACGGTCACGCGCGCCGGTCTCCCAACCAGGTACCCGGTGGATCACCGTTGTGGTCGAAACGGAGGTCGCCTATGGCATGACGTCCGGTGACCACTCAGGCCGCCTCCTCATTGGGGAACTCGTAGAGCCAGTACGACTGCTGATCGATGCGCTGGAAGCGCATGTTGGCGGTGAGCCGCTCCACCATGCTCCGGAACACGTGCGAGAAGTTCAGCACCTCGTCGTTGTAGCTGCAGATGTCGATGCCGACGAGGCCGTTCTGGGTGGCGGCGACCACGTACATCTCTTCGACCAGTTGACGGAACATGTGCCGGCCCTGTGCCTTGGGGTGCACCGCGACGAATCCGATGTACCAGATCTTTCGTGCCGCATAATGCTCGGGCCAGTGCCGCTCGAAGTACTCAGGAGCGATCAGCGGCACCGCGTCGAGATCGTTCGTGTACGTGGACAACCCGCAGAGGGTCCCGTCGTCGTCCACGCACAGATACTTCTGGACGCGCTGATCGTTCATGACCTCGTCGAACTCATGGCGGTACATGAGGTGTCGCTGCACCGCCATCGCGTTCAGTTCGCGGAAGGCGTGGAGATAGAGGTCCCACGCCGATTCCAGGATCTCGTCGTCATTGATCCGATCGACAACCTTGATGACCATGCTCTGCTCCCCGCAATGCTGCTGGTCGTGACCACCGATCCGCGTCTGCGACTGAAGTTGATCGATGGCTGATTGACCAACAGAGTACGGAGAGTGACTCAAGAACAACAGGCCGTGAGAACCGGTTTATTGGTCTTGGGCGGCGTCCACGCGTGTTGACGGCGATTTTGGCATGCCATGGTCATGTACTTCGTGCAAGTTGCACGGAAAACGCGTTCCTGTGAGCCCTCGGGATGCCGCGAAGTCTTAGTAGGACGGAGGCGGCCGCCGGGACCGGATTGTTTCCTCCAGATGTCGCCGGAGCTGCCCAGGCGCTAGATTGTCGTTACGAACCATCGACCGTCCTGGATGGCTGCCATGTCGGATCAGTTCACGATCGTGACGGACCCTGTCGCCGACTCCGTGGCGCTCTCCGCCCTGTTCGCGGTCCTGCCGCTGTTGACGCTCTTCATCCTGCTCGGCGTTCTGCGCATGCGGGCCTGGCTCGCCGGGTTGATCGCGCTCGCCGTCGCGCTCGTCGTGGCGATCGTCGTCTACTCCATGCCGGTCGGGCAGGCGCTGCTCTCCGCGAGCGAGGGCGCCGCGTTCGGCTTCTTCCCCATCCTCTGGATCGTCCTGAACGCCATCTGGGTCTACAACCTCACGGTGGCGAGCGGGCACTTCGACGTGCTCCGCCGCTCGATGGAGCGGGTCAGCCCCGACATGCGGATCATGGCGATCATCGTCGCCTTCTGCTTCGGCGCGCTGCTCGAGGCCCTCGCCGGCTTCGGCACCCCGGTGGCGGTCACCGTGGTGATGCTGATGGCGCTCGGCTTCCCGCCGATCCGCGCCGCCGCGGTCGCCCTCATCGCCAACACCGCGCCGGTGGCGTTCGGCGCGCTCGCCACCCCGATCGTCACGCTCTCGACCGTCACCTCGGGCGCCGCCGACGACCCGCGGCTCAACACCGACACGCTCGGCTCGATGGTGGGCCGACAGACCCCGCTGCTGGCGGTGGTCGTGCCGCTGATCCTGGTCGCCGTGATCGACGGGCGGCGCGGCATCCGGCAGACGTGGCCGGCCGCGCTCACCGCCGGCGGGGTGTTCGCCGTCGGGCAGTTCGTGGCCTCCAACTACATCTCGGTGCCGCTCACCGACATCATCGCGGCGCTGCTGGCCGCGGCCGCCGTCGTGCTGCTGCTGCGCTTCTGGCGTCCGGTGGAGTCGCCCGACCTGCGCGAGACCCGGCCCGCGCCGCCCGCCGGCGCCGAGGCCGAGGCGGCCGGCTCCGCCGCCGCGCCGGCGCCCGGCGCGCGCGGGGGGCCGGGGGGGGCGGGGGGGCGGCGCGGCAGCGGGGCCGGGGGCGCCCGCGCGGTCGC
>NZ_JBEZXZ010000319.1:0-6220 GCF_040638275.1 Actinoplanes sp. NPDC026623
GTCAGACCCGGCCCCGGACGGGGCCGGGTCTGACTCATGGCAGCGCCCGGCGGAGGATGCACGAGATGGGGCGGCACCGCGTCATCCGCGGTGCCGCCCCATCCTGTCGTGCCGGGCTGCAGGGTCAGGATTCGAGCGGGCGGTCGATGAAGGCGGCCGTCTGGCGCTTCACCAGGCCGTCCTCGAAATAGATCGTGCCGACCGCCCAGACCAGCTTGCCGTTGAGTCGCTCGCTGGCCTGGTACATCAGGACGTCCTCGGTGATCTTCACCCCGGCGACGTCACCGACCTCGGGGTTCTCCTTCAGGTAGCCGTCGAACATGGTCTTGATCGCGTCGCGGCCGTAGGCGACGAAGTCGAAGCGCACGAAGACGGCGTCCGGCGCGTAGCGCAGCGACAGTGTCGCGGTGTCGCCGGCCTCCAGCAGTTGCACCTGCGTGCTGAGGAAGTCCGCCGCGATGGCGGTGCCATTGTCAGTGGTCATTTCCAGTCTCCTGTTCCTAGCGTGACGCGGCAGGGAGGAGCCGTCCCGGATAGTGGACGAGAAATGCGCCGAATACCGCATCGGTCGGGGTTTTAATCGTATCGTCCGGACGACTCCGGGCCCTGGCCGCGGCGGTGATCCAGCAACATATCGTCAGGTTCCGGCCGGGGTTGCCCGGGAAGTCACGGGCTATTTCGGCGTACCGGACCGTCGCTATTTCCCCGGACTAGTGAACGGTACTACGTGGGTTTGCGCCTTGACGGCGGTGATGGTGGCTGGAATATGCTTCCGGTAAGCCATCAGGCGACCGGCCGGCGGGCCGGAACCGGCAATTCTTTTCGGCCGCTCGATGCGGCGAAAGGGCGTGTGAAATGGCACGAATTCTTATCATGATGACGAAGTCGGCCAAGTTGGGGCTGCTCGACGGGCAGGACCACCCGTCGGGTTTCTGGGCCGAGGAGTTCGTCGTTCCCTACGAGCGGTTCATCGCGGCGGGCCACACCGTCGACCTCGCGACGATCGGTGGCACGCCGCCGACACCCGATCAGGGCAGCCTCTCCCCGACCACCATCGGCTACACCCGCCCGGCCGGCTCGCCCGACCACGACGCGGAGAACGCGGCGCACTACCGCGAGGTGATCGACTCGCTCGAGCTGCTCCGCAAGCCGATGAACCTCGACGAAATCGAGCGCGACGACATCGCCGGCTACGACGGGATCTACATCAGCGGCGGCCACGGCGCCATGGACGACCTGCCCAACGACCCGCACGTCACCCGGGTCGTCAACTGGATCCTGGAGCTCGACAAGCCCCTCGCCGTGGTCTGTCACGGACAGTCCGCGCTGCTCGGTCTCCGCGACGGTCACAGCCGCTGGCCGCTCGAGGGATACCGTATGACCGCGTTCTCGCACGACGAGGAAATGGTCACCGACATGGCCGGCAAGCTTCCATTCGTGCTGCAGGTGGAGCTGGAGCGGCTCGGGTCGAAGTATGAAAAGTCACCCGACATCTGGGGCTCCTGCGTGGTCGAGGACCGTAAACTCATCACCGGTCAGAATCCCTACTCGTCGACGGCGCTGGCGGAGAGGTTCCTCACCAAGCTTTCGTGATCTTCGCCGGGTCGCGGAATGAGCGGATCTCTTACACGGGCGGGTAGCCGGCCACGGCTGCCCGTTTCGTTGTCGCCCGGCGCCGGAATTACCGGATCGGAGATTTCCAGATGATCGTCGAGTACATCCGCTACCGCGTTCCCGGCCCCGACGGTGACAGGCTCGTCGAGGCCTATGAGAAGGCCGCGGATCCGCTGCTCTCCTCGGGGCACTGCCTCAACTACGAGGTGAGCAGGTGCGTGGACGAGCCGGAGGTGCTGGTGGTGCGGATCGAGTGGGACTCCGCGGACGGGCACCTCAAGGGTTTCCGCGCGGGGCCGCAGTTCCCGGCCTTCTTCGCGTTGATCCGCCCGTTCGTGCAGATGATCGAGGAGATGCGCCACTACGAGGTGCAGACCGCCCGCTCGGCCTCCTGACAGCACGACGAAGCCTCCGGCCGCCCTGGACCGGAGGCTTCGTCGCGCGAGGGGTCAGGCGGTCTCGGTGGCCTTCTCGCCGGCGGCCTGAGTGGGGATCTCGCCGGCCGCGTCGTCGCCGGCCTCGGTGGTGCCACGCACCGCAAGCTGGTCGAAGCAGTAGTAGAGCGCGATGACGAGGTGGGCGAGCAGGGTCGCGATGCCGCTGACGAAGGCGAGCCCGACGGTGGCGAGGTAGATGAGAATGCCCAGGCCGAACCTCCGCGAGGTGCCGCGGGCCGCCTCGAGGTCGACGTGGCCGTGCAGCAGGTTCGGGTGGGTGATCACCCAGCGCCACAACGCGATGAAGCACAGCGACATCGCCACCATCATGCCGCTGTAGAGGGCCGCGGCGATGTGCGAGTCATCCTCCTCGGTCAGGTGCTCCGCGAACAGCGCCGTCGGGAACGGAATCGCCGCCACTACCAGCATCAGCAGCAGGTTGAGGAAGAGCAGTCCCCGGTCGACCCCGGATATCAGCGAGAACATGGCGTGGTGGTTGACCCAGATGATGCCGATGACCAGGAAGCTGACCAGGTAGGCCAGATAGGACGGCCAGTGATGCAGCAGCGCCTCGCCGAGCGGCTTTCCCGCCTCGCCGGGCGGGAGTTTGAGGTCCAGCGCCAGCAGCGTGATGGCGATGGCCAGGATTCCGTCAGTGAACGCCTCCAGACGTCCCTTGTCGTTCACCGTGAATGTCTCCTCGTACGCGTGGTGGTCAAGATGGTTTTCCTTCTTCAATCCAGCGGCTGAACACGGCGGTCTGGGCCGCCGGCCAGGTCGAGTCGCACGGCATGGTGCCCTCGTTGACGCGATGCAGGATCGAGTCGGCGTGCGTGCTGACGTCCGCGTGGTCCCAGAGGTCGAACGCCCACCTCATCGAGTTGCGGTCCTGGGCGCGGAACAGCTGCTTGATGTGCCGTTCGAAGGAGAGCGGCTCGTCGGCGCCGGGCAGGACGACGGCGTCCTCCTCAACGACCGGGGCCAGGGCGGAGATCCGGGCCGACGGGGTGGCGTCGCACACCCACCACCAGCGGGGGACCTTCATGCCCTCGGGCGGGCGGGCGTCGGTCTGGCTGTTCTCCACCGCGATGCGGGTGCCCCACTCGAGATAGGCGGTGAACGCCGCGCGGAACTCCGCGTCGTTGGGCAGGCCCGCGTCGTCGGCGGCCTGGCCCATCAGCGCCGCCCACCGGCGGCGCTGCGGCTCGGTCAGGCGCTTGCCGATGTGCTCCGAGATCATGTGGGTGTATCCGCCGTAGCGCTCGGTGTAGTGCGACGGGCCGCCGAACACCTCGGCGAGCCAGGTCGCCACCCGCTCCGGATGGTCCGGCCGCATGTCCGCGAACAGCCGGGTCAGCAGCTCGTCCTGGGGGACGTACTTGCCGTAGAAGATCCGGGTCATCCGGCGCAGCGCGGGCAGGCCGCCGGCCCACTCGAACAGCGTCGGATCCTGGTCCGGGGAGCGGACCGGATCATGGAAGTCGGCGTACCAGTGCATGCCGCTGCAGAACGGCTTGTTCTGCGACCGGCCGCACCGGCAGAGGCTGTAGTGCTCGAGGGAGGCGCCCTGGTTGCGGGCGACCGGCTTGCCGTCGCGCTCGGTGAGCGGGATCGAGCCGGTTACCCGGTAGGGCCCGTCCCGGGAGACCTCGATGTTCGCCGGGCGCTGCTGGTCGACGACGTCGTGGCTCTCCTCGTCGCCGCCGAGCGCCATGCTGAGGGCACCGGAGGGGCAGGCCCGGACGGCCTGGGTGATCTCGTCGAGGCGGCCGCCGCTGGGCAGCACGAAGGGATCCTCGCCGAGCCGGAACACGCTGGACAGCCGGTCGGTGCAGAAGCCCGAGTGGGCGCAGGTGCCGCGGTTGTCGAGGATGGTCGCCTGCAGGCCGGGGTACGAGTCGCGGCGGTCGGGCACCCGGGCGGGGTCCTTGCCGTCGGTGAAGCCGGTGCGCGCGTGCGCCCCGTCGCAGAACGGCTTGGACGCCGAGGCGCCACATCGGCAGAGCGCGAGCTGTGGCGGCATGGGCTCGTCCACGCCGAGCCAGTCGGTCAGCTCGTCCACGTTGCTGACCAGGTAGGGGCCGTTGGCGCAGGGCTCGATGGCGGTCGGCACGCCCGGCTGCATCCGGCGCAGCTCACGGATCCGGTCGGCGCGGGTGAGCGGCCCCTGCTCCGGCGCGAGACGGCAGGCCAGGTCCTGCAACCCGGCGATCACCTCGATCATCTCGGCCGGCCCGCCGGCCGGCGGGCGCATGTCGGTGGCCAGCACCGCCAGATGCCACAGCGTCTCGTCGACGGGTGTCTCGGCGAGCGGGCCCTCGGTGCGCCGGTAGCGGTGGGCGCTGCCGGCGGTGGGCGGCTCCGGCAGCGCCAGCACCTCGCTGAGCGGGCGCAGCACCGAGTGGATCATGCGGTCCGTCACGGCGGCGAGTTCGGCGGTGCCGTCGCCGGCCCGGTCGGCGCGGGCGAGCCGGCTCAGCAGCACCTGGGTCAGCTCCCAGGTGTCGGCGGCGAGGTGGCCCAGGGCGGTCTCCGGCCGCGCGGGCAGCCGGGGTTCCCGGGCCGGGTCGAACGCCGTGCCGTCCGGGCTGGCCAGGACGGCGTGATACTCCACGTCGACCGAGGCGATCGGGGAGCCCGGGCCGTCCAGGCCGGCCAGGAGCCCGAATGCGTCGGAATTCGTCGTCGACGGATTTCCTGTATCTGTTTCGGATTCGTCGGCGAGTAGCCGGTCGAGCAATTCTACGGTGAATTTGGTGGCCCGCGGTTCCCAGGGAATTAACGCGTCCGAAACAAAGTCGCCGGTGGATATCGTGAGGCTTCGATAGTAATTTGCCAGGTGCTGCACCGCGGCGGTCCGCAGCTGCGCTTTCCATCCCCGCACCACGGCCAGCTGGGCGGTGGTGAGCGCGGTGCCGGCCGTGGTGGTGCGCAGCATCGCGGCGGCGGTCCAGCAGGTCAGTGCCGCGTCGGCGGCCTCGCTCAGGTCCTGTTCCAGGGTGCTGTCGGTGCTGGTCAGACCACCCTCAGGCGATTCCTCGGTCATTGTCATCCCCCTAGGTGGAGATGGTCCCCGGGTGTTCCGGGACGCGGCAGAAACTGTCGGCTATGGATCGTAGGAACACTGCGACCCTAGCAGATTGTCGGCGCTCGGCGACGCGCTGTGAACGCCGCCGATACTGAATGGACGTTTGTCGAGACAGGCGCACTTCGGCTGTCGGAAACACGACAACCCGACCGCCGCCGGGTCTGCGGAGGTCAGGGAGTCGTGCTGTTCAGGAATGGCTCGACATCACCGGTCCGGCGTCCGATGTGGAACCCGTCGCCGTCCGGCCGGGGTCCTGCGGCGCCGTGCGGTGAATGGCGCCGCGCATCGTGCTGAGGCGGCGGGCGCTGCCACCGCGCACCGCCGCGATCAGCTCGGCGCCGATGCTCACCGCGGTCTCCGCCGAGTCCGTCGCGCCCAGATCGAGGCCGATCGGTGCGGCCATCCGGTTCAGCAGCACCGGATCGGCGCCCTCGGCGAGCAGATCCTTCCGCAACTGCTCCTGCGACCGGCGCGACCCCATCATCCCCAGGTATGCCAGCGGCACCTCCAGCGCCACCAGCAGGGCCGGTACGGCCGTGCGCGCCTCGTGCGTCAGCACGCAGACGGCGTCTCGGCCGCCCAGCAGCCCGGCCGCCGCCTGACCTCGCAGGTAGTCGTCCGGCCAGCCGACCACCACCTCGTGGGCGCCCGGGAAGCGCCTCGTGGTGGCGAACAGCGGCCGCGGGTCGCAGACGGTGACGTGACGACCCAGGAACCGGCCCAGCTCGGCCAGGGCCGCCGCGCCGTGCGCGCTGCCCAGGATCACCAGCCGCGGACTCGGCGCCCACGACGCGATGAAGAACTCCCGGCCGTCCACCGTCTCCATCGCGGAGGTTCCGGTCCGCAACAGCTCGCGGGCTCGGCGCGCCAGTGCGGTGCGCAGCGCGCCGGGGACCCCGGCGCCGGCGACCTTCCCGGGGGTGACCAGCAGATGCCGGCCGAGCAGCCGATCGGGCGCGTCGATGCAGGTCGCGAGCGAGACGGGGGCGCCAGCTGCAGGAAGTGGCCCGGCATCGCCTCGTGGACCGTCAGGTTGCGCATCATGTGATCGTTGTATTCGCGGTAGAACGACTCCACGCGC